>NZ_JBFTIZ010000048.1:0-17113 GCF_056395165.1 Pedobacter sp. 10L46_2 | reverse complement strand
CACTTTATTAGCCGCTTCATCAAGAATTGCCTGTGTTCTGTTCATAGAAGAACCTGGCGGAAGATTCACCGATATAGCGATAAACCCTAAATCTTCCGACGGAATAAAACCTGTAGGTGTTCTGCGAATAAGCCATCCAGTAATTAGAACTATAAGTACGAGTCCTCCAAGACTAACCCACCTAAACTTGATCATTTTTTTTACCGCTCCCACATATTTACCAGTTACATTTTCAAATCCTTTATTGAAAGCAAAGAAGAATCTCTGTTTGAAGCTTGTTGGTTTTTCGTGGTGATCATGATTCACATCTTTCAATAATAAGGCACATAATGCTGGGCTCAGGGTTAGTGCATTCAATGCAGATATGACAATAGCAATTCCAAGAGTAAACGCGAACTGCCGGTAAAATACACCTGCTGAGCCTTTCATAAAGCCAACCGGGAGAAATACAGCCGCCATTACCAAGGTAATTGAAATGATCGCACCTGTGATTTCATGCATGGCGGCCATGGTGGCTTTCTTTGGAGTAATGTTCCGATGCTCTAACTTGGAGTGCACTGCTTCGACAACCACGATGGCATCATCCACGACAATGCCGATGGCTAATACAAGGGCAAATAAGGTCAGAAGATTGATGGAGAATCCAAAGACAGACATAAAGAAGAAGGTGCCAATAAGAGCCACAGGGACAGCTATTGCGGGGATTAGTGTTGACCGGAAGTCCTGCAGGAATATATATACTACGATAAAAACGAGGATGAATGCCTCAATCAGAGTATGCTTGACCTGATCGATGGATTGATCCAGCATATCCTTTGTATTGTAAAGTATTTGCTGTTTAATTCCCGGTGGGAAATCCTTCTCCGCTTTTTTTAGAAATTCAGCAACCTTGGTCTGTATTTCCCTTGAATTGGAGCCAGGCAATTGTATAACCTGGAACAGAATACTTTGTTTGTCGTTTACTGTGTTTAGCGAATTGTAAGTATAGCTACCCAATTCAACCTTAGCGACGTCCTTGAGTTTTAACATACTCCCATCAGGATTTGATCTTATGATCATATTCCCATATTCCTCTGGTTTGGTATACTTTCCTGAATATTTAAGGACGTATTCAAAAGAGCGGTCGCTTGACTCTCCGAATCTTCCAGGAGCGGCTTCCTGGTTTTTGCTTTTGACAGCTGCCATCACCTCGGTTGGGGTGATATTGTAAGTGGCCATTTGTGCTGGCTTAAGCCAAATTCGCATGGAGTAATCCCTGTTGCCACCGTACAGTGTTACCTGCCCAACTCCTTGTATACGTTTAAGCTCAGGAATAACGTTGATTTGCGCATAGTTAGTAAGATAAGTTGCATCATACAACTTAGGCTTTTCACTCATTAGGTTAATTGCCATAATGAGTGAATTCTGTACTTTTTGAGTAGTGATACCAGCCTGAACCACTTCCAGTGGTAAAAGTCCGGTTGCTGATGACACGCGGTTTTGTACATTTACAGCCGCCTGGTCAGGATCAGTACCTAACTTAAAATAAACTGAAATGGTTAAGGTTCCATCGTTACTCGAAGTGGAACTCATATAGGTCATGTTTTCGACCCCATTAATTGCTTCCTCCAATGGTGGCGCTACAGCGCGTACCATTGTTTCCGCATTTGCGCCGGGATAATTGGCTGATACCTGTACAACAGGTGGGGCTATATCAGGGAATTGTTGTATGGGTAGATCCATAAGGCCTACCGCACCGAGAATTACCAGCATAATGGAAACCACCGTGGCGATAACCGGCTTATCGATAAAAACTTTTAACATGATTTAATAATTAGGGCTTAATTGCTAGCCAGGTTTTCGTTAGATTTTTCAGGTTTAACAGACATGCCATCTTTGAGGGATTCCAGTCCTTTTAATATTAGACGGTCACCTGTCTTTAGACCATCGGAGATATAATAGGTATTTCCAATTGAACCGGAAATGGTTAAAGCTACTTGTCGGACCTTATTGCTTTGATCAACTATATATGCAAAAATTTTGTCCTGCATTTCGAATGTTGTTGCCTGAGGTATTGCAACTACGCCAGCTTGTTTAAGCCCTAGTTTAATCCGGCCTGAATTCCCAGATCGAAGCAAACCTTGTTTGTTGGGAAAGGTTGCCCGCAGAGTGATTGCCCCAGTAGATTTATCGAATGCGGCATCCACCATATCTAATTTGCCGGGTTGTGGATAAGTAATACCACCGGAAAGCACCATGGTTACTGCTGAAGTATTTTTTAACTTTTCTCCGATAGAGGTGCCCTTCAAACCATCTTTAAAGGCAACAAAGTCAGCTTCACCAACAGAGAAATAACCATGTACTTCCGTGTTATCAGATAGATAAGATAATGGTTGCGTATCTGATGGGGCAACCAGGCTGCCGGTTTTCTTACCAAAGCGACCAATATAACCGCTTACCGGAGCTTTGATTGTTGCAAAACCCAGAGTGATTTTCGCATTTCCAGCTTTTGCCAGCGCTTGGATTTCACGAGCGGCCGCCGCATCGTAAGCCGCCTGTGAAGTTTGTAGTTGATATGGAGAAACCACTTTATTTTGCACGAGCGCCGTAAGTTTTTTTACTTCGATTTTTGCCGTTGCCACGTCTGCCTTGGCAGCCAATAATTCGCCCTGGGCATTGTTATATTCTTCCTGGTATGGGCGGGTGTCAATCTGGAAAAGCGGTGTTCCTTTTTCGACATAAGCACCTTCTTCTACAAATATTTTTTCCAAGATTCCTTTGACTTGCGAGCGAATCTCCACATCGGTCTGCCCTTCAAGTTTTGCCGGGTATTCTGTATAAACCACCGCATCGGTCTGGTTTACTATTGTCACAGGAACTTCAGGTACAGTCGTGTTCTGTGCCTGTTGGTTCCCCAGTGTACAGGAAGAAAATATGATAGCTGGAATTATCATTCCATGTAACAGATTTTTTTTCATAAAGAATTGATTTGATAAATTAGAAATGTGTGATAAAATGAATGGTGAGCCAAATTTCACCGATATTTTTTGCGGGATCATGGGTATTGCTATCATGTTTAATGGTGGTAATAAGGCGAAATAAGTAAGTAGACAAGAACACCCGTAAAACTGACATACAACCAGATTGGCATCGTCCATTTGGCAATTTTACGATGCCGGTTAATCTGATTGTTTAATCCGAATGCCATTGTAAATAGCGCAAGAGATACGATCAGCGCAGCCAGAAAAACGTGGGTAAGCAAAACAAAAAAATAAATTCCCCTCAGTATCCCGTCGCCGCCATATTTAGTAGAAGGCGTGGAAAAATGATAAAGCAGATACGAAAACAGAAACAAGGATGTAAATGAAAACGCAAGGAATACAAATGTTCGGTGCAGGGGTATCTTTTTATGACGTATCGCAAATAGCGCAATCATCAAAGAAAAAAAGGTCAGGCCATTTAATATAGCGTTGAGCAGTGGAAGCTTTGAAAAATCGTATCCCTTCAATGAAGAAATCTTGGGTAAGAAAAAGGCCAGCGCGATTAGACCATTGATAGCAAGGGTTAGCACCCATATAAGAGATTTATAATTTCTTTGTTGCATTAGTTTAAGAATAGGGTTGTGATGGTTGGTCGTGTTAGCATCAGAGAATGGCAAATCATCCAGAACATGAATGCATCGAAGAAAAGCTGTAACAAAAATTGATTGGGGCAGGCAAAACATACCATTTGGTATGTTTTTGAGTATGCAAATTGTTTGATCATAATTGGTATCATTTATAACATACTATTTGGTATGTTTTTACTCAAAAAATTATTCCAAAGTATCTAGGTATCTTCGAAACTCATTCAGAAATGAAGTATAGTAGGTTTTACCCAATAATTTACCCATATTTCTCACGCCATGGTAAAGGGTTATTACATTCAATGCAATCTGCTTGGCATCATGTGCCATGCCCAGCTGACCTGCCTGTTGACCTCTTATGATCTCCGCTTCGATAGCTCGTTTCCATTTGTTTAACGACTTTATCAAAGCCGTCCGAAATGCTTCAGACAAAGGCGCCATCTCCTGAATAAGGTTCACCGCGGGACAACCATGCTCGACCGTCATAAAGGGATGTTCAAAAAGCAATCCATTGATCATTTCGTAAATATTGTCCCTGAAATCAGAGCCAGCTGAAAGAGACTTTTCTATATGTGGCCAAATCTCATCTTGCATCGCTTCACTGATCAGCGCTACGCCCATTTCCTCTTTGTTTCGGAAATGGTAATAAAAAGCGCCCTTGGTAACCTTTGTTGTAGCTAGGATATCGTCGATACTTGTCGACTGATAACCCTGCTTGTAAATTAACTCAAGCCCTCTTCTGAGAATATCTGATCTTGTCACTTCTGCTTTTGACATAAACATACTGATTAGTATGTCGCAAAGATAGATACCTTTTATTGAGATTCTCTGTTTTTTTCTGTCATCAATAAGTAAAAGTAGGGAGCGACAAAATTGCCTCCAATTGTGTTAAAACAAAAGAATCAAAAACAAATAGGCATATGACTCACCTCTGTCTAGGGATAAATGTTTTGACGGTGAAATGACTTAGTGATATATTATAAGTGGGATATGTTTTAATATGTTTGTAAAACATACTAAATGGTATCTTTTTTTTAACTCAACGCGAATAAGGTTTTTTTGACGGTAATAGAGAACTATGGAAAAGAATAAATTTGGCTTAGAACATACCATCCAGTATGTCTTATTTAGTGACTTTAAAAATAATGTAATATGAAATATTTTGTATTCCTCATCATGCTTTTAACCGTATTTGGCATCTATAAAATTTTCAGTTCATCAAAAACTGATAACAGGATGGATAATCTGTTTTCCCAAAATCCAGTAATCCCGGATGTCCGAAGTGTTTCGGAATTTGAAACAGGGCATATCAATGGCACTATAAATATACCATTGAATAGCATCGAAACTATTTCATTAGCTGGATTCGATCAGCGCAGGCCGGTTATTACCTGTTGTTCTCATGGGGTAAGAAGCATTCTGACGGTACAGGTGTTGAAATCAAGGGGTTTAAAAATGTATACGATGGCGGAGCATTGCAGGATTTGGCCGGCCGTATGAAAGCCCAAAATCGCCAAACATCAAAATAGCTGATGCATTAATTGCCTTTCATTTAGTTAATAATTTCAAATAATAACCTAACCATTATATGTATTATACCCTCCTTGTTTTTCATTCAGTTAGTCGATGGTTTGTATTAGGCAGTTTGATATACGCCATAATCACTGCATATCGCGGATTATCCCGGAAGCAGGCTTTCACCCCAAAAGCCAATGCTATCCGACATTGGACAGCGACTATCGCGCACATACAGTTATTAATCGGAATGGCGATTTATGTGCAAAGTCCTGCCGTGCTTTACCAAACATTTGGTAGTCCTGATAAGGTAGTGAATGAACAGATCTTCTTCAAGTACTTTCATATTTCCACGATGATATTAGCTATCCTCATCATTACCATTGGATCTGCAAAAACCAAACGTTTGAAAGAAGACAGCGCAAAATATCAAACTATGCTGCGCTGGTTCACGGCTGCGCTGGTGATTATATTCATTGCCATTCCATGGCCATTCTCACCGTTGGCGGGGAGACCTTATTTGCGCACATTCTGAACGATAATTATATTTTTTCAAATCTTAAAATTTTCACTATGCACTTCATCGATCAAATTTTCAAAACACAGGTGGGCCGCTTACGACTAATCAGTTATCTTGAAGGTATTTCTTTACTACTACTGGTTGGTGTGGCGATGCCGCTCAAATACTGGGCGGATGAACCGCTCATGGTTAAAACTATGGGACCCGTACACGGCGTCCTTTTTCTTTGGTTCATTTTTACCACCATTAGTGTGGGCGTCGAACAGCACTGGAAGTTCAAACATACCACTTGGAAAGTCCTGATTGCATGCATTATTCCATTCGGTACATTTTATATCGACCGGTACATTCTCAAGTCTGCTGCCGAGACCGAACTGAAACGTCAGCAATCACCTGAATCAGAAACAACAGTATGAAAATAATTACAAGCCACAATGAAATGCTATTTACATACTCTTATAATGGATTCTCCGCTGAATGAAAGCAAAAACAAAGATTTTCGGTATTATAGCCTTTATTAATCTCGTTCTTTTTCTGGTAGCGTATAATATCCGGCCAATCAAAGTTAATTACGATGCAAAAGAAGTTCAGCTTAAATTTACTGTTCCCCCAAATTTCCCGCAACCTGGGAGCCAGTATGATCAGCACTTTGTAACTCCGGCAGGATTTAAACTTGGCAGGATTCTTTTTTATGACCGTGCGTTGTCGATAGACAATTCCATTTCTTGCGCGAGCTGTCATCAGTCATTTTCCGCTTTTTCAGATCAAAATAAACATGTAAGCCAAGGCTTTAAGCAATGCTCTGGAACAAGAAATACGCCTGCACTTTTCAATCTGGCCTGGCAAAAGGAGTTTATGTGGGATGGCCGCGTCAAACTGTTCCAATTGTCATCGCATAACGCAATTATAAATCCTTGCGAAATCGCAAACAGCATGGCAGGCGCCGTAGAAAAACTGAGGGCGAATGGTCATTACACTGATCTTTTCCGGAATGCGTATGGTTCTGTAGATATCGATTCGGCAAGACTGCTGAATGCACTTACTCAATTCATGTCTATGCTCGTTTCGGCTAATTCACGTTATGATAAGTATAGGAGATACGAACAAGGAGGTGTTTTCACAACTGATGAGAAAAATGGTTATATTCTGTTTAGGCAAAAATGCAGTGCCTGTCATAAAGAGCCCTTATTTACAGATCTGAGTTATCGTAACACTGGGTTGGACCTGGTATCAATTGACCGTGGAAGAGACAGTTCGACACACCTGGCAACAGATGTTGGGAAATTCCGTGTACCCTCCTTAAGAAATATAGAAGTTACTGCACCTTACATGCACGATGGTAGGTTTGCTACACTGGAAGATGTTCTAACACATTATGCAAATGGCGTAAAGCGCAATACTCACTTAGATGAACAGTTACGACATAACGGCACTTTAGGTCTTGCATTATCCAGTAGTGATCAACATAAAATTATCGCTTTTTTAAAAACGCTAACCGATAAGGAGTTTCTAACAGATGTAAGATTTCAAATACCATGATTAATTAAAGTTGCTTAATATATATTTCCGGATAAACAAATAACAATTCTTCGCACAGGAACGCAAGAACGGATTAAAGAACCGGTAAGATGGAGATTAGACAGACTGCTGGAGATTATTGATGAAAGGAAACAGCTTTAAGTCCCCTGTCATTCCATCCATCCTGCATCACGCAATCTGTCCACTATTGCCTCAGTATCGTCGAGACCGTATCGCTCCTTAGTCACACTTTTCTCAGTTGGCTATCTCCAATGCACTCCCCATTTACCCATAATACAGATAAAAGCCATTAACATAAATATGAATACCATTCAAGCTGCCCTGACTAATCATAGCCACCCTACCCTCATCACCATAAGCGCAGCTTTAAACTTTATCCCCTTCATCCCTCAAGACCGAATATTGAGTAACAGGATGTGTCGTTTTAATCCTCTGGAATAACATGCCAGAATCGTTACGATGATAATCAGCTATTCCCCAGGCTAAATATTGCGTTATCATCTCCTGAAACACACCCGTATGCTGGTAGCAGTGCCATTCCTCAACATAAAACACATAGGTGAACAGTTGATGCCCTTTATAGCCCCTGATAGATAAGTAAGTATTGATATCTCCTGCATCACAGTAATCCACCCGGTCATAAAAAGTCAAAAGATGCTTTATTATCGCATTACGCAGCGAACGATATTCGGCAACATTAATCACATACTTTTCTTCCGGATTTACACTGGTATTAATTACAAGATTGCCATCCCCAGGCAATTCATTAACAGGTACTGAGGGCTTGAAATAGTACTTTTCATCTAATATCGGTGTTTCCATACGTAAAAATCGAACCACAAAATTACTAATATTTTTAGCAAAAACATAAAATAAACAGAAGAAATATATCCGGCTCTTCCCCAATTTTGGTGGTTAAATCGATTTTCCTATTTCCTTCCTCCGAGATAGATCTTTATTAAGTTCGAAAAGCATCTTTTAATGCCTGATGCGAGTTGACGTTTTATTCCACCACCAAAATTGGGGAAGAGCCACTTTTAGCGAAATGTACACTTAGCTCTTCCGCTAATAAAAGAAAATCAATTTTTGGGGCTGTGATAGTTGGAATTTTCTTATCTTATCATCCAATTAACTCCTCATGAAAAATTTAACACTACTGGTCCTGACCTCAACCATTCTTTTCGCTTGTAAAACTCCTCCTGAAAGAATTCTGATTAAACTCAATAAAGGTCAGAAGTATGAACAGCGCATTGTTTTAAAATCTACCATCACTCAAACAGTTTCAGGAAGGAAAATGAGTACTTCCACAACTTCACAAGGTCTAAATCGTTATGAAGTACTTGCAGTAGATGATAGCGTTTATACATTTCAAGTCACATATCAATCCATGAAAGTCCATATTGAGGTGGACGGTGGTCCAACAACTCAATTGAAAACCCCTACAACAGCAGTATTAGAAAAGCTTAAAGGGCAGTCCTATCAGGTGAAGGTAACCAATACTGGTCGGATTGTGGCAGTCATCGGGGCTGATTCACTGTTTTCAAAAGTGACAGCCAGTATCGCTGGTCTTACCGAAGAAATGAGAGCCAAGTTATCACAAAACTTCATTAAAGCTTACGGAGACAGTGCGATTAAAAGTGGTAACCTTCAATATGCGAATATTTACCCTCAAAAGATAGTTAAAGGAGGCGATACATGGAGGATCCAAAGAGCAGGGGGCGGAGATATCTTATCACCGGCAATAGACGCAATTTATAAGATGGATAAAATTACCAGTCACGAATATCTTGTCAGTATGAAATCTAAGTTAAGGTTGGGGAGCGATGTAAGTTCCAGCCCCTTATTTGGGCTTAACATGTCCGGCATTATGGATTCAAAGAATAAAATTGATAAGGAAACCGGTCTAATTACAGAATCAAAAATAAAACAAGATATGATCGGTAGCGCAACGATACTAGCGGGAACACCCGCTATGATAGGAGATTCTATCTTGATGCAAATCAAAGGCGAAACTACATTAATAAACACCCTGATCAAATAAATGAGTCCGCCTGCGTTAACTATCAACAAAGATATGAGATCTCCAAAAACTTCAAGTCCAAGCTGAGTGGCGATTGAATTTACTCAAAATATTCTTAAGGTGGGGATTATTCCGCATGCGGCCACCTCTTTCGCGGAACGTGGGTCTTCGTCACTTTTGGTGAAATATACAATTTACAAGCCCGAGCTGATGCGACCTCAAATCTTATCCCTATACTTTTTTAAAAATTCATTACAATGCATGAGAATTTCATCGGGAGTTCTGTCTAAATTATGGACAGAAAAAATGACTTCCCAGTCTTTGCAGTTGCACTTTTTCCCATTGTAGACCAATTGCTCGGAGTAATAATTGAATAACAATTATTTGATCATGCTCTTTTGGAGAAGTGCGAATAATTCAGCTCTTTTGTCGACTAAATTGATAGACTTTGAAAAGACTCTTACTGCTGATATGCATAGCCACCATATCTACCAGCATTTACGCACAAAAACAACATAGCCATGGGGTGTTCTGGGGACGCCTCATTTTAGCAGACACGATCAACAGCAAACTTAAGTGGGAAATTTACCTGCAGAAAAGAACCCAGTCGGTAGGTACAGGCAATATTTTTGAAGCTCCGCATTTCATAAGCGTATGGCCCTGGCTGAACTATAAACTCACACCCAATACGAAGGTTTCATTATCACCAATTGCCTATTTCGACTCTCATGTATTTTATGATGGTCCTGAAGATGTCAAACCAGAGGGTGTTAAGGAATACCGGGTTTCTGCGCGTTTGGAGAATGAACAAAAGCTTAGGTTTTTCAATTATTCAAACAGGTACAGCTTAGAATACCGGATGCGTGACCTGGCTTATAACGGGGACTATCAGCCCAACTGGCGTGCCAGGTATCAAATCAGACTGGAGAAGCCATTGCTCAGCGTCCTTTCAAAAGACAAACCATTGTCGGTCTTTGTGTCCGAAGAGGTTTTTATCCAGTTTGGAAAAGCGGTTAAGAACAACCCCAATATATTTGATCAGAACAGGATCAGCGTAGGTGCCGGGTATGAAGTGTTCAAGAACGTAAAGCTAAGTGCCAGTTACCTGAATATTATTCAGCAGAGGATCTCAGGCAAAGATATAGACAATGCACACGCCCTATGGGTAGTCCTTGCATTTGAGAACCTGTTTTCCCAGTTCAAGAAAAAGCCTGGAACCAGAAAATAACCTTACCCATTGCCGCCGTTAAACGATGTAAAACGGCGGAGCCCTCATGAGAACCAGAAGTAAATAGAAAACACGAATAAACCTGCCATGAAAAAGTGTAAATCACATTTTTTTTCTTATATTTTTAGTGGTGGAACCTTCAGGTCAGGATTATGTCTCATCCACTGTATATTACAAGCGAAACGAATATTAGTTAGCAGCAGACGTTTCCTGTATGAAAATGACAGCAAACGCTCTTTGCTTCAACCATGAGCTTAAAATAATGGCTATGAAAAAGATGTTTTTTTTATTTATTCTTATATACGCCTTCGGCTTTCACCTGCAGGCACAAACTATATCAAGAGCGGGCTTTGATGTGAATGTTTACAATCCGTCAGCTAAACAATTCTTTGACCGGTATAAGAACATTGATCATATTGTCATTTTCTATGACAAAAGAGATATAGCAACAATAGAAATATTTTTCCGGGGTAAACCACAGCCTACTTTTGGAGAGCGTTACACGCTTACCTTTGATGGTGATCTCTATTTGTTTCGTAAAAAATATGGAAAATTTCCGTTCCCAAATCCTACAACAGCTAAGCTGACAAATTTTCAAGGAATCGGAAAAATAACTGATGTCAATGTTATTTACAACTTGACAACAACAATGCAGCGCGATTCTCTCGTGCATCATTTTAATTTTTACACATTCGAAGGAAATACCGAGCCTCTTCTTGGTCCTGCTGATTATCGTCCTACTTTTAAGGGTGATATTCTAAAATTGACAAAAAAACTCGAACAGGATTTTAAGAACTGGAAGCCCATTGCGATAACAGATTCTATGATCATCATTACGGGCTTAGTTGAGAAAAACGGCACAATTGGAAAATTAAAACTAATTGAGGGCAAACCTTCTGTTTATTCAAACAAAGTTTTGGAATTTATGAGTCGGGAAGCTACATCGTGGTTGCCAAGAGTAGATGGCGGTGGAAAAAGGCCTTGGAACGTCAGAATATCCGTACGGGTTAATAAAGATAATTCTATGAAGGTTTCTATATTGTGATGATTTGCGTTCATGTTGTACAATCCGGGAGGTGAAAAATTTAATAGTCGGACTAAAAGAAAAATCCTGCAAATCAAGGATTTGCAGGATTTATAAAGCTTTGATGATGTTTTTAGCAGAGACGGGCGGATTTGAACTTAATTCGTATCTGCGCTCCTGGTGCCACTTTCAGTGTCTTTTTAAGTGAGCCGCGAATGATGCAAGCTTTTAAATTTCTTACCAATCAGTTTTTCAGCCGGAAGACCGGCAATCCTCTAGAACATTTAGAAGTGATTCTCCCTATTATTAGAGGTGTTTACAGAACTAAGCGATGAAAGGATTCAACAAAACACATAAAAACAAGTCTAGCCATAAGAAAATGACACCTATATGCCTAACCAAGAACTACTTACCGGCTAAAATCGATTCCAGCTTTTTATGCAATTCCTCACCTCTCAGATCCTTGGCCACTACTTTTCCATCAGGACCAATCAGAAAACTAGCTGGAACAGATTTTACTCCATAAACTGCAGCTGCTGCATTTGCCCAGCCTTTTAAATCTGAAACATGATTCCAGGTTAAATCATCAGCTTTAATAGCACTCAGCCAGGCATCCTTTTTAGTATCCAGGGAAACGCCAAGAATTTCGAACCCTTTATCATGGTACTTGCGATAAGCGCTTACCACATTAGGATTCTCTTTACGACATGGGCCGCACCAGCTTGCCCAGAAATCGATTAACACATATTTCCCCTTGAAATCAGTTAGACTTATCATTTTCCCATCACTATCAGCCATTGAAAACAAAGGTGCAGGCTGACCTACTGCTGTTTTAGCATTAAGAATCAGCGCGTTATTGATTTGCTTTACAAATGAAGATCGTTTCACTTTTTCGCTAAGTAATGGCATCAGTGCCCTTGCATTATCAAAATAAGGATAGTTAATGTACCTCTCCAGAATAACAATCGCAGCTCCAACAGAACCTGAGTTGCGTTTTACATAAGCGTTAATGATGCTGTCGTTCATCGCGTTAAGCGCTTTAAATTCATTATCAAAAGCTGTTCTGGTGGCAGAATCCAGCTGAACCTTTCCACCCTGATTGGCTTTATCTAATCTCTTGTAAATCTCCCCTGCCTTAGCTGTAACCGGTTTCCAGTCTACTTTGTAAAAGCTCATATAAGTAGTGTTTTCGGGACCTCCGTTTATCTTCGCCAAGTACAATGAGTCTTTCTTTCCACTGAAGGTAATTTCTGCATTCTCAAGTAAAAACTGCGCTCCTTTTCCTTCATCTTTAATGTAAATTTTGCAGAAAATCGGTTCAGCAACCTTGCCTTTAAACTCGAATTTATGATCTATAACGGTTGATGAATCTATCGTGGAAACATCGTTATTGGAATGCTGCAAATAGACTTTACCGGAAGGATAGTCTGTCAAAGTCCCCTTAATAAGATACCCTGGTTTCTTCTGAGCAAAGGAGAAACTGATGGTCAGACATAAGATAGTAGAAAACAATACTTTTAATGTGATATATTTCATGGTTACTTTTTTTAAAATCGTTTATAATAAAATGAATTTTTAGTTTACCACCCGGTATTATTGGGTAGTAAGGCAGGATTTTTCTCCACTTCGGCCTGGTAAATCGGAAACAGATATAGCCGATCTGTAAAATTCCGTTGTACAACCGTTGTTTCGGTATACTGACGAGGTTCTGATCCGGTTTGGATAATACTAATCCCTTTTAATACTGAACCCAGATATTGAGGTCCCATTTTCCAGCGGCGGATATCCCAAAGACGCGTGCCTTCAAATGCAAGTTCAATATTCCTTTCATGCATAATTTTTTCCATCGTCAACCCGCCAGCAGGAATTTCCGGCATATTTACGCTGGGTCTTCGGCGCACCTGATTGATATAGCCCCTTGCTTCCTCCGTTTTACCTAGCTTAAACGCTGCCTCTGCAAAATTCAATAGAATCTCTGCATATCGAAACAGGATGTAATTCTGCCCTCCGCCATAGCTTTTGGAGGTATTCAGAGGATCAAATGTAGGCTCCTCCATTTTTCGAAGGGCATATCCTGTCGCCAATGTGGCAAAAGTCGGATTGTATTCGGATCCCAGTTTCAGATCCAGTTTCTTGCCCAGCCAGGTAGATCCATCGTAAAGTATACTGGCATAAAATCTTGGGTCCCGGTTATCGTATGGCTTATCCGGATCAAAGCCCGATCCCGCTTCACTGATTAACTTACCATTTTTCATCTCATACTCATTCACTATATTTTGAGTAGGCTGATTTAATCCGCTTGGCCCCGGGGGAACAAGCCCCCATGGCAAATTATAATGATGAACATGATAAGCCTGGAAATCTGCTTTATACTGATGATCAAAAATCACTTCCAAATTATTGTCATTGGCCTCATGAAAAAGTGTTTCATAATTGGCGAACAATCCGTACCCCGCCTTTCCAGCAATATCAACTACTTCTTTACTGGCATCATACGCAGCCGGCCAGTTGTTATCGTAACTTGCGGCATAAAGCAATACGCGGCTTTTTAGCGCCAGAGCTGCTCCTATAGTGACCCTCCCCACATTTGCACCGGTATACTTATAAGCAAGAAACTGCCCTTTATTAATATCATCTGTTTCACTCACAATGAATTTGACAACATCCTGATAAGAAGTACGCGGCACATTCAGGTTCTCGTTGAGGTCTTGCGCCTTTGTAATCAGCGGCACAGCACCAAAGTAATTGATCAGGTAGGCATAGTTCAAAGCCCTCAAAAACCTGGCTTCATCCCTTGTTCTGCTTTTATAAGCAACACTTGCCGGCAAGCGATCTATATTACCGATTAAAATATTGCAGCGTCTGATGGTAATATAGGCACTGTTATAGGCATTCTGAATGCCGAACGGCACACTTGAGGCAATAAATGTATTCTGATAGATACTTAGGTTACTGCTCGAATACAGCTGGTCAGTAAAAGCATCACGCATTGTACCGGCAAATTCTGTAGGAATACCTGCATAGAGGTTATTCAAAAACAGACCCGTCAGGGTAGAGTCCTTAAATACATCTTCGTCGCTGTACCTGTCAAGTGGCTGGCTGTTTAAAAAATCCTTTTTACACCCAAAAGCAAAGATGATTAAGGAAAGGCATATAATTATAGAATATCTTTTCATTTTAAAGAAGATTAAAATTTAACACTTAAACCAAGGTTGAATAACTTCTGAATCAGATAGCTTTCTGCACCGAATGAAGACACAAAGGATTCAGGATCTACATCTTTGAGGCTGGTAATGGTAAAAAGATTGGTCCCGCTAACGTAAAAGCGCGCGTTTGAAATCTTTAATCCACGCAATGCGCTTGCCGGAACGTTATAACCCAATTCCAGGTTTTTAAGACGCAGGTAAGAACCATCTCTTAGCCAGTAACTGGATATTTCTTTGTTGTTGGAGTTGTTTGAAAACAAGCGTGGATAGGAGGCGTCGGTATTGTCAGGTGTCCAACGATCCAGATGCTTTTCTGATGGCACGCTATTTCCTGCGAATGCCCATTCTCCCTGACCCGTCATATACTTCTGCACTTTAGCTGCACCCTGCAAAAGTATGCTCAAATCAAAACCTTTATAGCTCCCACCCAGGGAAATACCATAAACCATCCTTGGATAATCCCCCTTTCCAATTACTGTCCTGTCGGCACTTGTAATCTTACCATCGTTATTGATGTCTTTATACCTGATGTCACCGGGTGCAACGTTGGCATATAGAGGTGTTGGTCCGCTGGCTATTTCTGCTGCAGACTGGTATAAACCTTCGGCAACATAGCCCAGATTGGATGTTAAGTTACCTGAGGCAACATAAATGGATTGCCCAATTGAACTCTGATAAGGCAATAAACCACTTGCCTCTGGCATATAAATTACTTTATTGCGGTTAAAAGTAACATTAGGTTTAATAAAATAAGTTATTGCGCCCAATGTATTTTGGTGTTCCAGCTGGAATTCAAATCCACTGTTGTCAATGGTAGATAAATTCTCCCTTGGCAAGGTACCGCCAATGGTTGCCGGGATACTGAAACTCCTATCTCCAAGAATATTTTTTGTTCTCTTATAAAAATAATCAGCAGTTAACCCCAGCTGGTTATTAAACAACCTGGTTTCGAATCCAACATTCGTAATATTTGCTTTTTCCCAGGTAAAAGACACATTAGGAATAACACCCGGAACCAGGGCCTGAAGATTTGTATTGCCAAAGATATAGTACCCGTCAAGACCAGTTCCCAGTGTATAAGTGTTCAAATATAAAAACTGCCCAATCCTGTCGTTCCCCAACTGACCATAAGATCCTCTGATTTTCAGGAAATTAATTGCAGAGATATCCTTCAGAAAGGATTCTTCACTTAGCACCCAGCCTGCGGATATTGAAGGAAAGAAACCAAATCTTTTATCTTTTGGAAACACATCAGAGCCATCATAACGGAAACTAAATTCGAGGAAATATTTCTCGGCAAAGTTGTATGCCGCACGGCCAACCACACTTTGTCTGGCATTTCTAAAGGCAGAACCGTCATTGTCATCATTTGCAGGATCTCCTGCAAATATCTGATCAACCTGAGCTGAAGGATAATTCCCCCTGGAAGCCTGAAGCCAGTTTCCCTGATTTTCTGTTTGTGTATACAAAGCCAGCAGATCTAAACTATGCCTCCCAAATGTTCTTTTATAGTTTAAAGAAGCTTCAGCCAATACAGTCTGTCTTTGTTCCATCCGTTCTGTCAAAGAGGCTTTTGTAATGGATCCATTTATTCTGGTCACATAAGTACCATCATCATTTCTAATTGAAGTTAAATATGGCTTCGCGAAATTTTTGAAATAGGTTTGATACCTGTTATAGGAAAGTGTGCCTTTAGCACTAAGCCCCTCTATAAACGGAAAATTATAGGTTAACGAACCTACACCTTCCAATACATTAAGCTCTGTGTTCCTATAACCTGCCTCTCCTTTTGACATTAAATATGGACTTCCGTTAACCAAAGAAGAGAAACCACTCGGAATACTGATGTAGTTATAAGCCCCATTACTAAACTTGCTGGGGATTAAAGGAGAAATCATACGGTAAAAACTGGTAATGGCAGATCCCGCTGTTTGATCCTTTGTTTTTTCAAGACGGGCGTTGATGTTCAAACTTACCTTAAGGCTTTTTGAGATATCGGCATCTAAGTTAGACCTCAATGAATACTGCTTATAGCCGGAAGTTTCAAAGAGCCCCCTTTGGTCCAGATAACCGCCAGAAACAAAATATCTGGATTTGTCTCCCCCTCCATTTACGGAAAGATTGTGGCGCTGCTGAAAGCTACTGGCTCCCATTATTGCACTATACCAATCCGTATTTGCATACCTGTCAGGATCTGAGCCTGTTCGGATCACTTCCAATTGTTCAGGTGTATATCCCCTGTTTTGAGCAGGATTAAAGTTATTTTCATTGGTGTACATTTCATTTAACAGTGTTGCATACTGATAGCCGTCAACCAAATCTGCTAACTTTGTTGGTTTTTGCCAGCTGCCGTTGAAGGTATAATTCAATGATGTTTTACCTTTCTCACCACGTCTTGTCGTAATTAGAATAACCCCGTTTGCCGCCCTGGCACCGTACACGGCGGCTGTACCCGCA
>NZ_JBFTIZ010000047.1:0-21944 GCF_056395165.1 Pedobacter sp. 10L46_2 | reverse complement strand
CATCTAAACCTTCTTCAATTGCTTTGATGATACCATCAGTAATTAAAGAGATAGATTTAGTTGCATCATCATTCGCTGGGATTGGGAAATCGATGTTTGAAGGGTCAGAGTTAGTATCAACCATTGCAAAAGTTGGAATGTTTAATTTCAACGCTTCGCTAACAGCGATGTGCTCTTTTTTAACGTCAATTAAAAAGATAGCAGCTGGTAAACGGTTTAAATCCGCGATACCACCTAATAAGCTTTCTAGTTTGATACGCTCACGCTGAATCATTAAACGCTCCTTTTTAGAAAGGATCGAATAAGTACCGTCTTTAGTCATTTTATCGATGGTAACCATCTTTTTGATTGACTTACGTACGGTAGCAAAGTTAGTTAACATACCACCTAACCAACGTTCAGTTACGAAAGGCATGTTTACTTTTTTTGCTTGCTCAGCAACAATTTCTTTAGCTTGTTTCTTAGTAGCTACGAAAAGAATCTTACGACCAGATTTAACGATCTGTTTGATTGCTGAAGCAGCTTCTTCAGTTTTAGTTAAAGTTTTATTTAAATCTATAATGTGGATACCATTGCGCTCCATGAAAATGTAAGGCGCCATTTTTGGGTTCCATTTACGGGTAAGGTGACCAAAGTGTACACCTGCATCCAATAAGTCTTGATATGTAGTTCTTGCCATTGTTTTGTCTCCTTAAGATTAACGTTTACTGAATTGGAATTTCTTACGTGCTTTTTTACGTCCTGGTTTCTTACGTTCAACCATACGCATATCACGGGTCATTAACCCTTTAGCACGTAATGCTGGTTTTTTCTCAGCATCTAATTCAACAATAGCTTTAGCGATAGCTAATGTATTGTAATGGTAACGTTGGGAAATATACTTTGTGGTCTTTACCATTTACGGTAATAGTGCCGTTGCCTTCTTTTAAATAGATACGTGCAACAGCTGTTTTTCTTCTTCCTGAAGTGTTTGTAACTGACATTTCTTCTTTAATTAAAGTTTAATGGTTTTTGGTGATTGTGCCTCGTGCGGATGCTCTGAACCTGCGTAAACATATAAGTTGGTGTATAATTTAGCACCAAGTTTAGTTTTAGGTAACATACCACGAACAGCTTTCTCGATAACACGTTTTGGGTGTTTAGCCATTAACTCTTTTGGAGAAATGAAACGCTGACCACCTGGGTATCCGGTGTAAGAAGTATAAATTTTCTCTGAAAATTTATTTCCGGTCAACTTAACCTTGTCTGCATTAATAACGATAACGTTATCACCGCAGTCTACGTGTGGGGTATACTCAGGCTTGTTTTTACCACGGATGATCATTGCGATCTTCGATGACAAGCGCCCCAAAATCTCGCCTTGTGCGTCAACAACAACCCACTGTTTGTTAACAGTTTTTGCATTGGCAGAGACAGTTTTGTAACTTAACGTATTCACTTGCTTGTATTTAATTTGTTTAACAATTATTTATTCCCCCTAAATTTTAGGGACTGCAAAGATAGTGTAATATCTTTAATTGTCAAACAGTTGAAGAAATATTATTAGAATAATAACGGGAAACGCTCTCCGTCAAAAATTTTTAAGCAATTTTTATACAATCTTAACACAAGGTTTATACAATGTTTATACAATCAAAAACTGTTTAAACGCTGTTTTACATCTGTATAACTAAAGCTCAGTCTGGCTTTATCTTACAGACCTGTACCCAAGTTCCGCACCGCCACTAACAGGCAAAATTGTTCCCGTAATAAACCTGGCTTTTTCCGAAAGCAAAAAAACACAGGCATCAGCAATCACATCTCCCTCCGGACAATAGCCCAAAGGATGTATATCGTCCAAATATTGTGCTATCGATGCCGGATTCGGTTGCTCTTTACTCCACTCCCGCAGCATAGGGGTCCAAACTCCCGCTGGCAGAACCGCATTTACACGGATTTTATATTGTGCATAATCCAGCGCCATCGATTTTGTCAGCGTATTCATTGCGCCTTTGGTAGCAGTGTAAGCTGCATGGTTTTCCTGTCCTATTTCTCCAACAAGACTACTTGTATTCAAAATACATCCTTTAGATTCTTTTAATGCTTCAAATCCATATCGGGTTGTATAGAGTATACTTTTCAAATTCACATCCATCAAATTTCCCCATTCCTCATCGCTGGTCTCATGCAAAGGTTTAGATGGCGAGGCCACACCTGCATTGTTGTGGATCGCATCTAATTTTCCATAGCGGGCTAAGGTCTTTGCAATTGCTATTTCAACATCATCGGCTTTAGATACATCGCATACAATACCGAGATGCGCAGAACCCAATTGCCTTACAGCATCTTCCACAGGTTCAGGCGAAGATGCCGCAACAACCACATTTGCACCGGCCTCGGCGTAAGCCTTTGCACACTCAAAACCAATCCCTGCTGAACCTCCCGTGAGGAAAATAACTTTACCGGATAATAATTGCATATTCAATATTTTTTCTATAAATCTTAATCTGTATGGAAAACCTGTTCCATATCTGTCCACACTTGCTTTTTAGCCGCTGCTTCGGGCAATGGTTGCTGGCAAGGATCTGTTTCTTTCCACCATCTTTGGGTTTCCGGATCATCCGCCATCTTCTTCATATCCGCATCAAAATCAACACCCGTATATTCAAAATAGCTGAACAAATAATAAGCATCTCCTATCTTTTCCAGATAAATCGAATAATTCCTGATGTTACATTCTTTTATTTTCTTTAAAACGGATGGCCAGGCATTGGCATGTAATTGCTTATAGTAATCCAATTTTTCGGGCTTTAAACCTGTTACAGAACCAAATCGCTTAACATTAGCCTGCTTGGTTTCTTCTTTACAACCGGTCAGAAAAAGGCCGGTAATAAACACAATGAGAATATATCTTTTCATTTTATCTGAATATACAATACAATACACCTGTCACTAATAAAAGCAAGCCCGACAGCACTTTGTAATTTCCTAATCCCTTCCAGGCAGTCCCCTGCAAAGGTTCCCATGGCGATTTCCAATAAAGCTGTGCGCTCTCTTCGGTATGTTGCACAGGATAGATATAAGAAAAGCTTACCTGAATAATCACACAGGTGCAAAAAAGRTAAAATGCCATCATCATAAATGGTATATGGCCAATTAGGGTTTCAGGAAATATCTTATTGATAGCAAATACAACTACTCCCAGAACAGACCCGATCCATAAGGTTAATTTGGCTGATTGGGCAGATGCTCCTTTCCAAAATACGCCCAACAAAAACACACAGGTTATTGGCGGCGCAATGTGCGCTATAATATCATTGATTCCACTAAATATGCTTTCGTATCTATTTAATAAAGGCAGCAATCCTAATGAAAATACAAGAGCAATACCTGCAGCTATTTTCCCTATCCTGATCAATTGTTTATCTGATGCCTCGGGGCGATAGCGCTGATACATATCATAACTAACCATTGTTGAAATGGAATTTAAGGCTCCTGAAACCTGACTCATTAAGCCCGATAAAAGGGCCGCTACTAAAACACCAATCAATCCTGAAGGCAGCAGCTGAGTAATCATAAGCGTATAAATGCCCTTTGAGTTTACATTTCCCTTATCATCAACACCTAAACTGCTTACATCTAAATGGCCGGTCTGCACTAAAGTATAAGCAAACAAGCCTGGCAGCACGAAAATAAAAACAGGTAAAATTTTTATAAACCCACAAAATAAAGGCCCTACTCTTGCATGATTTTCATCTTTAGCACCAAGCACGCGCTGTACAATGGTCTGATCTGCACACCAATACCAAATACCCAAAATAGGATAACCCAAAAACACGGTATACCAGGGCATTCCGCTGCTATCGCCATGTGGGCGCAGCATCGAAAGTTTATCCATCTCACCTTTGTTTTTTAATACATCAGTCATTGGTTCCCATCCGCCCATTTTATTAAAGGCAGCATAGCTGATAATAAAGGCTCCTGCAAGCAAAACAACTGTTTGGATAGATTCTGTTACAACAACGGCTTTTAGCCCGCCTATAATGGTATAAATAGCTGTGATTATACAAATTACAATCACGCTTACATACATGTTAAGTCCAAACAGGGTTTTCAATACAATACCACCCGCCAGCATAGAGAACGCGATATGGATAATTATTGCAGATACTACTGAAATGACAGCCAGCCAGTCGCGACTGGAGCGGTCGTAGCGCTTTTCCAGAAAATCGGGTAGCGTAGCAACTCCCGACTTAATATAAAATGGGACAAAAAACAGCGACAACAGAATAAGTGTAAACGCCGCCATCCATTCGAAATTACCATTAAGCAAACCACTATCAAAGCCGCTTTGCGCCAGACTAACCAAATGGACTGTAGAAATATTTGTCGCAAACAGCGCCAGTCCTATAGCCGGCCATTTTAACGTTTTACCAGCCAGAAAATACTCGCCGGCAGCATTCGCTTTGCTTTTGCGCCGATGACTGATCCCCGCCCATAAGCCTATAGCTAAAATACCAAGTATATACAGGATACTAATGCTTAAGTCTAGTGATTTTAACATCGCATATATTTTTCTGAGGTTTAATTTAAGGGTTTCAAATCGCAACTGCTGCCGGGTTCCATTGGTGTTTTATAAACCCCGCCCTCTATAATCACAGGATGCACAAAGTGCTTTTGCAAATGGGGAATGTGCTCCAGGAACAAAGCTTCATGGCCCATTGTAATGTGATTAAATAGCACTAAATGCTGATGAAGCTGACCCATATCGCCTACGTGTGGCACCACTGGAATTCCATATTTACGACAAAGCAGACTAACAGTAATAAATTCACTTACACCGCCCACCCTTACTGCATCAACCTGCATAAAACCTGCAGACCTGGTTTGCAAATAGTTCTTAAAGATAATGCGGTTTGGTACATGCTCTCCTAATGCAAGTTTGGTTGGGGCAATAGCATCGGCCAGTGTTTTATGTGCAAGTACATCATCCGGATGAGTTGGTTCTTCTATCCAGTAAGGATTCATGCCTCGCAGCTCTTTGCATATTTTTAGTGCTTGCGGTAATGTCCACTGCTGATTTGCATCCAGCATAACTTTTACATCATCTCCGGCTACTTCACGCACAATATGCGATCGGCGGATATCTCTCTGCGGGTCTGAACTGCCCACTTTCAGTTTCATAGCCGTAAAGCCTTCAGCAATGGCTTTCTTACAATTTTCGCGAACCTTCTCATCTGTATAATTAAACCAGCCTATTGAAGTATCGTACCCTGGATAGCCCTGGGTAACAATTTGTTTGCGAGCCTCTTTACCTGCCTCATTATCTTTTAATAATTGTAAAGCCTGAGCGGCCGTAAGCTCATCTTCTAAATAAGACAGATCAAGTGTATTTACTATTTCTTGTGGTGATAAATCATTTAACAATTTCCAAAGTGGCACTCCTCTCTTTTTAGCCCAAAGATCATAACATGCATTGGTAACAGAGGCAAGAGCCAAATGCACTATACCTTTATGTGGTCCAAGCCAACGAAACTGCTGCTCATTGGACAGCTGATTAAATACGCTTCCAAAATCAGACATTAGTTCTTCAATATCTCTTCCTTTTAGCTGATCTGCATAGAACTGCGCAGCCTTGCAAACAAGATCATTTCCCTCTCCAAGCGTAAATGCAAAACCTGTTCCCACTAAACCGCCGTCATCAACCAGATTGGTTACTGCATAAGAATATATGGGATCACGATGAATGGCATCACTGCCTGCACCCTTAGCTAACGGAAACCTTGCATCCTGTATATTTATACTTTTAATCATAAATCTAAATTAGTGCGTTACCTTGCTCCAAACAATGCATTATACTTCTGTTTTAATGAATTATTCTATTGCTTTAAATAATTCTTCATTCTATTGTTTATAATAAATCTAAATAAGCTATATTTGGCCCGAATCACAAAACGCGAGGGCATTGTCAGACAGAAAACCTACAGATTATTGCACCAATCCTCTACGGATCGACGAACAAGCGTTCGAAACCGTATATAATCTGTATTGGGAAAAAGTCTACGCTGTTTGCTACAACAATATCCGCGAAATAGAACCTGCAAAAGAGATGGTTCAGGATATTTTTAAATCACTTTGGGAACGCCGCCATGAGCTTGAACTCGAAAAAGTAAGCAACTATCTAATCAGATCTGCTAAATTTAAAACATTCGAATACATCAGAAATAAAGTTAGCAGGCAGAAGCATGTAAGCATCAAAATGCAATATTCATGCCCATCAAGCAATTGTACCGAAGAGCATGTTTTATTTAACAACCTTAAAGAAAAGGTAAATATCCTTGTTGATACGTTGCCATGCCAATGCAAAAGAGTTTACAAGATGAGTCGCGAGCAAGGGCTTAGCAATAAAGAAATTGCCTCTGCTCTTCTGATTACAGAGCGTGCAGTAGAATATCATATTACCAAAGCAATGAGCGTGCTTAAAGTTAAACTTGCACCCTATAATAATTAATTTTCAATAAAGCTTACGGAAATTACAGCGTTATGCTACTTACATTTAAAGCGCTAATTTTATATAAGTTTATGTTACTTTTACCAAAAAGACCTAAAACCAGGTAACTGTAAAGCCATATGAATATCAATCAAGAACTGATAGAGAGATACCATAGAGATGAGTGCACTCAAGAGGAACGCAAGGCGGTAGAGGATTGGTTGTTTGCAGATGACTCGGCAGAAGAGCTGGATCTTCCGGTTGGCGAAGACAAGGCAGCCCACAAGGCTGCTATTTGGAATGAAATAGCTCCCGCACCCGCTAAGGAAAGCATTACCAAAAGCCATTCGCTTTCATTCTGGAAAGGCGCAGTTGCGGCTTCAATAGTTTTAGGATTACTAGGCTTGGGTTTTTATCAATTTACAATAAAGACAAAAAATGATTCGCCTCAATTTGTGTCTGTCGATAATACTTCAGCAATAAGCGTTAGGCATCTTGATTCTAAAGGCTATAATATTTCCGTTGGCCCAAATACACTTGCTAAAATAAATTATGCTACAGGCTCCGTTGACCTATCGGGGAGTATGTTGATTTCTCCTAAAAAAGATGTAGAGCTTAAATTTAAAGGAACTGATAAAAAAATATCCTTAAAAGGGGGTCAAACTTACATTATCCTTAACGGTAAAACAGACGAGGATAAGATCATTGTAGTTAGCGAAAGAAACCTGATGGACTTGCCGCCTGTATTACAAAAACAAATCATAAATCAGTTCAGTATCTAATAAAACAAATCATCCTTGCAAGAAAAAACAATATATAAATCTGTTAAAAAGGTTATTCTTTTATTAACATCAGCCACCTTATCATTATTCCTTTATTCCTGCTCCCAACAACCAGAAACCAGCAACATGCTGGCGGGCAAAAATTACAGCATGTATATTCTTGGAAAAGATGGTAAAGAATATATCGTTGAAACCAACTCCTTAGACAGCGGAAAAATATTACCTGAACAACAAGGGGCAATGTTAGATGCAAAAGCAATGGACAGAGACATCATTGTTAAAGACGGTAGCTACTACCATCTAAACAGAAAGAAAGCTAAATTATCTAAATACAACGTACAAAAGGATTCTTTACATACTGTTGCATCTATCCCGCTAAAAGATTTTTCAATAGAGAATTATTTATGGGTAGGTAAAGACTCCTTGCTATTAACAGGATTGGACATTAAAGGTTTTAAGCAGGCAAAATACGTTCTGATTGAAACCGGAAAGATGGATCTGCTATCTTCAGGCAGCCTCGCAATTCCCCAGCCTTCTGGTAAGCTTACTTCTATGTCAATTGGGTTTGTAGAGCTGCGTAAAAATCACTTTTTCGTTGGTTATACGTACCACCAGCAATTAAGTTCCTCCAATTATACCACAAGCGACACCACTTACATTGCCGAGTTGGGCTATCCGCAAATGAATCTTTTAAAGATCGATAAAGATACCCGTTCCACCTATCCGGGGGGCATAAACACGGTACAGTCTTATTCCTTTAATGATGAGCACAACAATTATTACTTCATGTCGTGTCCGGGAATAGCTCTTGGCAATCGCCCCGACCTACCTAGCGGAATATTTAGAATCAAAGCAGGTGATGAAAGCCTGGATAAGGACTACTTTATCAACATCTCTTCGTCATTAATAAATAACCATGCTTATGGCATGTGGTATATTGGCAACAACAAAGCCATCATCAGAAGTGAAAGAAAGGACCTTTTTAAGGGATTAGGCGATCATTATAGCACCGCTCATTTTGAATTTTATCTGATTGATCTGGCCGCAGCAAGAGTTATTAAAAAACTTAACCTTCCCCTAGATAAGGGAACAAGAAGAGAGTGTATTATTGTTAAAGATAATATGGCCTACATTGCGGTCAATTCAAGCACTCAAGGCAACTTTATCTGGATTTATAACCCCAAAACAGATGACTTAAAGAAAGGGCTTGAACTGGCGGGCAATACCGATTTCATTATGCGCATCGATAAACTGAATCCTTAGAATTAAACTATTTTAATATTTTTTGCTTTCCCACCTTCGGGGAAGTCGTGGTTATGCTACTTACAGTATAAATACACAATATTAAAATAATGCTATATCGTAAAACTTTACTTTCAATATTCTTTACCGCTCTATCATCTTATGTGTTCGCACAAAATTCTTCCATCTCTGGAATTGTAAAGGATAGCACCACAACCATTTCCGGCGCTTCTGTTGTATTAAAAAATACAAAAACCGGAATCACAACTGATTCTAAAGGGTATTTTGAATTAACTAATCTCGTAAAAGGAGCCTATACCATTCAGATAAGCTACCTCGGCTATATTGCAGAATCGAGACGGATAACACTGAAGGAGGGCGAAAAACTCAACATCAATTTTTCTCTAAAAAGGGATCTCAGATTATTAAACGATGTAGCAATTGATGGAAAGACTAAAACACGAGAGATTAAAGAGTCCGGATTTTCGGTAAATGCCATTGAGACTAAAAAGTTTGCAAATACTACTGCCGACTTAAATCAGATTTTGAACAGGAGTACTGGTGTTAGAATCCGTGAGCAGGGTGGATTAGGTTCTGACTTCAAATTCTCCATCAATGGGTTATCAGGAAAACAAGTCAAGTTTTTTATTGACGGTATCCCAATGGATGTAATGGGAAGTGCAATGTCATTAAATAACATTCCTGTTAACTTGGCAGAACGCCTAGAGGTTTATAAGGGGGTTGTACCTGTTCAATTGGGGGCAGATGCAATGGGTGGAGCCGTAAATGTGATTACAAACCAAAAGGTAAGCAACTATCTTGACCTAAGTCATAGTTACGGTTCATTCAGCACCAACCGATCGGCACTAACGGGCCAATATGTTCATGAGAAAACAGGGATTATCATAAAAGGAAGTGGCTTTTTAAATTCATCTGTAAACAACTACAAAATGAAAGGTGTCGATGTAGTTGTGGGTGGTGTAAGAGATGGCAATTACATTACGGATGTTACCGATGCGGAGTATGTGAAGGCAGATGTCAGACGTTTCCATGATAATTATTTATCAGCTCTTGGTCAGGTAGAAGTAGGTATCACCAATAAAACATGGGCAGATGTGCTTTTCATTGGAGCCGGATACAATGAAGGTCATCAAGATTTGCAAACTGGCTTCGACCAAAACACGGTTTATGGAAAAGTTCGAAGAACCAACTATGCAAAAAGCGGAACTTTAAGATATAAAAAGGACAACCTATTTACCGAGGGACTGAATTTTAGTGCATTTGCAGCAAGATCCAAAGACACATATAAAACCACAGACACGCTGTTCCGCAATTATAATTGGGATGGGACCTGGTACGATAAAGGCTATACTGAAATGGGCAACGGGATTAAAACCATCGCCAATATCGTTAGACCACGCACCTATGCAATGGGAAACTTGAGTTATGTCATAAATAGTCAGCATTCTCTAAACCTTAACTATACACTCGATCATTTAAAGAATGAAAACTACAATCAGCTACAGGTAGATCGCGACAGTCTTCCTGGCCTGATGAATAAACAGATTGTAGGCTTTGCCTATCAGCAGAACTTGTTAGAAAACCGTTTGGTAAACACCGTTTTTGGAAAATACTACCATCTTGGTTTAGAAAGGGCTAAATATATTAATGGCGCCTATGCATTACTCGATACTGCCTTTGGAAATTTTGGGTATGGCATAGCTTCAAGGTATAAATTAACCAAAGGTCTCGGCATCAAGGCATCTTATGAGCATACTTATAGACTTCAGGAGGCGGAAGAAATGTTTGGCGACGGATTAAACCTGCAAGGTAATCCTGACTTAAAGCCTGAGCGCAGCGACAATATCAATTTTGGCGCATATTATGGCTTTCAAATTGATAAGAGCTCGTTTTTTATTGAAGCATCGGCATTTTACCGCAATGCGAAGGACTTTATTTTTCCTGTGCCAGATGTGCGTTCTAAATTGTTAAAAAACGAAAACCAGTCAAGCGTTCGCATTACAGGCTTTGAATCTGAGGTAAGATATAACTACGCTCAGCTTCTTTCCCTAACATTAAACCTTACCTATCAAAATGCAATAAATACAACAAAATTTGGGCAGACGGAATCTTACTATATTGAAGGAACGTATAAAAATAAAATCCCTAATCAGCCGTGGTTATTCGGAAACGCCGACTTCACCATTGGTCAAGACAACATCCTTGGAAAAGATACCCGTTTGCAATTTAACTGGTTTACACAGTATGTAAACTGGTTCTATCTGACCTGGGAAAGTAAAGGAAATCCAAATGGAAAATCAGACATTCCTACACAATTTATCCATAACGCCTCTCTAAGTTATTCCCTTCAAAAAGGGAAGTACAACATTTCTGCAGAGTGCAGAAACCTAACAGATCACCTTGCCTACGACAACTTTAAACTACAAAAACCTGGCAGGTCATTCTCCGTTAAACTCAGATATTTCATTCAATAAATTAATATTTCACACAATAAGCATGAATAAATTATTTTACTATACACCAAAACTGCTACTGGTTGCATTAATGCTCATATCAGTTAGCGGATGCGAAAAAAGAGACATTGGTAACGTAGAAGAAGGAACGAAATACGCTGCAATTCTATGTGTGGGCAGCTGGCCGAATACTGCTTATTACATCACCAGCATTCCTTCATTAACCAGCGGTACAATTAGCTTAAAGGGCAATGGTGCGGAAATGACAGGAAAAGTATATGCGCAGGATGTAGTGCAGAAAGATGGCTTTTACTATCATGCAAATGCCAATAGCGGGCGTTTAGGAAAATATCACGTAGAAAATGGATCATTGATCATAGACAAAGAAATTCCTTTTGCATGGTTAAACTGGAGTTCTTATGCCTGGGCAGATAATAACACGTTGGTTATTTTCGGAGAAGGTAATGGAGAAGCGCGTTATGCGGTAGTTAAGGTAGATAAAATGACCATTAAAACTGGCACACTTGGCCTTGAAGCCATCCCTTCTGGATTTCAGACCTATAGTATCGGCTTTGCTGAATACAGGGCTAACAAATTATTTCTGGGATATGGTTTCGGGTCTAATGACTGGTCTCAGTATCCTAACATGCCTGTTTATCAAAAATCATTTGTAGCTGTTATAGATTATTCGACTATGGTTGTGGAAAAATCATTAGCGGATACGCGTACCACGGGGCTTGGCGGACCAAGTGTTTATGCTCCATCATCTTTTGTTGATGAAAACAATGACTTGTATTTCATTAGTGATCCGGTAAATGTATATGATTACAAATCACCTGCAGCAATGTACCGGATTAAAAACGGACAAACAGAAATTGACCCTAGCTATTTCTTCAATTTTTCCGCTGCTGCTAACAATGAAATGGCTCCGGCAATGTGGTACATTGGTAATGGAAAAGCTATTGTAAGATCACGGATAGCCGGACAGTCCATTGATGCAGATCATTACTTCCGTGTTATTGACGTGAAAAATGGCACCCTTGTTAGAAAATTAGATCTGCCCGTGGATAAAGGTGAACGAATGGTAAATGGAGTAATTGTTGAAGATGGAAAAGCCTTTATTGCGGTTAATGCTGCCGACAGAGACTACATTTGGGAGTATGATCCGGCTACTGAGAAATTAACAAAAGGTGTTGAATTTATAGGTGGCATCGATTACATCCTTCGTATAGAAAAACTGAAATAGTAGATATAACTTTTGACTTGATAAATGGTTTTCAAAAAGATCAATGCCTGGTTTCATTTATGGCTTGGATTAGCATCCGGAATTATAGTATTTATCCTAAGCATTACTGGCTGCGTCCTGGTATTTAAACAAGAAATAAAAAGCATTAGCTCACCATGGCTACACGCCCGAAAAACTATAGATGCTGATCAGTTTTTACCCCCTTCTGTGCTTTACAAAGCCGTTCAAAAAACTTTGCCAGGCAAGGAAGTGGAATCAGTATGGTATTACGGAGAAAACAGGACTGCACAACTTACCATTCATGAATCAGATTCCATTGTCTATGTAAACCCTTATACTGCAAATGTGGTTGCCATGGTTGATCATGAAGACATCTTCCATTTTTTTGAAGATGGACATTATTATATGTGGCTGCCAGAAAAAATAGGCCATCAAGTGGTAGGATGGGCCACTTTCATCTTCTTTTTTCTCCTTATAAGTGGCCTTATATTATGGTGGCCAAAAAAATGGACTAAAAAAACACGCGAGCAGAGTTTTAAAATAAAATGGCGTGCAAAATTTAAACGGGTAAATTACGACTTACACAATGTGCTCGGTTTTTATTCCATCATTATAGCCATTATTATGGCATTTACAGCACTAATGATGAGCTTCACCTGGTTTAACAAAAGTGTATACTGGATGGCTGGTGGAGAAGATAAGCCTCGTATACAGGCGTTGTCTGACACAACAAGCAATTCCAAATCAAATATGCTTTCACAGGTTGATAAGGCATGGCATAAAGGCATAAACGAAATTGCTGAACACGAACGCAATGATATTCTGATGCATTTTCCAGAGAAAGCATCAGATCCGATTTATGTGTGTACGGATATGTACAGAGGAACATGGCGCGATGTTTATCTGGATCAGCACACACTTGCGGAGTTACCTGCTTCAAGTAAAAGATTAAGAGACGAAGACCTTGCATCCTGGATCCGCCGGTCTAATTATGGCTTACACGTAGGAGCATTTGCTGGCCTTACAACAAAGATCATTTATTTTTTTGCCAGCCTGATATGTGCCAGTTTACCTGTTACTGGTTTCTATGTTTGGTGGGGTAAAAGAAAAAAAGCAGCAAAAAAAAATAAACTCGTTCCAATACTTTCTTAAAGAAAACCTATGAAAACATATAGTACAGGAGGCCCAAAGCTTTCTACAGGATTCCTATTACCCTTTATTTTGCAAATGGCATTTATCGCTTTTCAACTCCCTTGCTATGCACAAACCAAAGGCAATATATCGGGCAAGGTAGTTGATCCCCAGGGCATACCTATAGAATATGTTTCTGTAGGCTTGCTCTACGAAGATGGAAAAATGGTAAAAGGAGCATTAAGTGACTCAACTGGAAAATTCACATTTTCGGCTGTCCCTGATGGAAAATACCTTGTAAAGGTTACCGGGGTAAGCTATCATCCGCTCACTACTCAATCATTTGTTATATCCGTAGAAAACAGAATACTGGACCTTGGCCTTTTAAAATTAAAGGAGGACAGCAAATTACTAAATGCAGTAGTGATCTCGGCACAGAAAAAGTTAGTAGAACAGACAATAGATAAAACAGTAATTAATGTAGAAAACAGCATCTTATCTGAAGGCAATACGGCGTTAGAACTTCTTGAAAGGGCTCCCGGTGTTAAAGTTGGTGAAGATGGCCAGATTTCGTTAAAAGGCCGTTCTGGTGTGTTAGTGATGATCAATGGAAAATCAACTTATCTCTCTCCAAAAGAGTTAAGCACCTTATTAAAAGGAACTAATTCTTCTTCTATTTCAAAAATAGAAATCATGAGCAATCCATCTGCTAAATATGACGCGGCCGGAAATGGTGGTATCATCAATATCCAGATGAAGAAAAATATGAAAACCGGTTTAAATGGGTCAGTCTCTTTAAACGGAGGGGCTAGCAGGAATGCACGCTATGGCAGTGCACTAAGTTTAAACTACAGAAACGACAAGGTAAATGTTTATGGCAGCTATGATTACGGTTATCGTGGCGAAACAGAATACCTGGATTTTGTTAGACGCTTTTATGATAACGGCAATGCAGGAGGTATCGCAAGCCGGGCTTCTTATCAGGATACAGAAACCGATGAGCCACTACATACAAATAACTTCAGGCTTGGGCTTGATTACGAGCTTGACAGTTCCAATACAATCGGGTTGCTTATAAATGGTAATGTTGGGAAATACACACATGATAGCAAGACTGGAAACAGGCTAATTTCTGGTGATGGGACAATAATTAGTCGTATGGCTACAACCAATTACGACCAGCAGAACTGGAAAAACTTAACATACAATGTTAACTACCTTCATAAATTTAAAAAAGAAGGCAGGACATTCTCAGCCGATGCTGATTTTGCGAGTAATAGCTTTACTTCTAATCTAAATTTAAAGACAACAACACTTCCATCAACGGATGGACAAGCCGGAATAACCACAAACAGACGAGGATATATCCCTGCCGTAACAGATGTATATCTTGCTAAAATAGATTACGCAGATCCCCTCACCAAAACAATAAAATTAGAAAGCGGACTAAAAAGCAGCATCATACAATCCGACAATAACCTCCGATACGATGTACTAAACAATGGCAACTGGGAGTACGACAGTAATGGCAGCAATCATTTCAAGTATAAAGAACAGATACATGCAGGATATTTCAACATTAATAAAGAATTTAAAGGCTTTAGTGTACAAGCAGGTTTAAGAGGCGAATATACGAGAACACAGGGCCATCAAATAACTACTGATTCTTTATTGATCCGCAGCTACTTTCAACTGTTTCCAAGTGTATTTATAAACAAGCCTATTGGCGGTAATCATCAAATTCAGGCTGCTTATAGCAGAAGAATAGAAAGACCAGATTATGGGGACCTCAATCCGTTCAGAGTGTTCAGAGATCCGCTGCTTTTTTATCAGGGAAACCCCTTTTTAAAACCAGAACTGATCAATACATTTCAATTGAGCCATAGCTTTAAGGGGAAATATACTACCGCGATAAACTACAACCAAACTACCGATGTGATTACCTGGCTAAGCGGCCAGATAGATTCATTAAATACCACTTTTGAATCTCCTCAAAACTTAAACAGGCTCATTAACTATGGCATTAGCTTCACCGCTTCTACCACATTTATTGAATGGTGGAATGGAACACATTTCGCAAACATTTTTCGTAACGAGTATAAAGGAAATGTGCAGAACAATACGTTTAACAACAATACAACGAGCTTTAGTTTCAACTCTCAAAACTCATTTAAAGCCGGCAAGGGCTACACGATGGAATTAAGTGGATTTTATTACTCTGGTTCAGTTTATGGTATATCAACCTACAAAGGAAGCTATGCAATATCAACTGGTGTACAAAAAAACATATTGAAAGATAAGGGAAACATTAAGTTTATGGTAAATGACATTTTCCAATCTAACAGATACAGGGAGCAAACAAAATATCAGAACATAGACATGTATACCAATAAAAGGCCTGATAGTCGTAGGATAATGTTATCTCTTTCTTACCGTTTCGGTAATCAAGACATTAGTAAAAAAGACCGCAAAACAGGTAGCGAGGACATTCAGAATAGAGTTAAGGGCGGTGGATAAGCAATAATATACTTTGAATTATTATCCCTGCAATTAAACAAGCACTAATGGCAATATATAGCCAGCTATTCCCAAAATAATTATGTTCAAATGAAGCCACGATTACATTGTAGGTCCATATTGCCAAAAAACCAGCAAACACCAACACAGGCAATCCAAGAATAAAATATATTGTTGTAGGTTTTATGTCTTTCTCCGCATTTCTGACGGTCAGGCCACTAAAAGCAATTACCGTGAAAATGCCAATCATCGCATAAGATGTGCTGTTTAGCAAATAGAACAAAAAGTATACAATAGCTAACGCAATATTTATATAGGATATGGACTTTAACATCTGTTAAAGATACTGATTCAATTGCAGGGACTGCATTAAGAAAAATGTAAAACAAGAGAACCATTCGGCCTTATTTTTGTTTAACTTTCATAAACGAATATCATTATGAAGAAAGAAACTAAAATAATTGCAGGTATATTGGCAGGAGTAGCTCTTGGCACAGCAATAGCAGTAATACTATCATCAGATAAAGATGGTGAAATGAAAGGCAAAGTAACCGATTGGTTCTRCGATTTATTAGATTCTTCTAAAGACAAGCTTGCAGATGTTTCAGATAAAGTGAAAGATACCATTGCAAAAGTAAGAGCGTAATATATTCTGAATGAAGATTGCTTTTCATGGTGCAGCACGCGCTGTAACTGGTAGTAAACACCTTATTACCTTAAATAACGAGACTCAAATTTTATTGGACTGCGGCCTTTTTCAGGGCATGGGCGACATCACAGAGGGCTTAAATGAGTCCTTCGGATTTGATCCTGCAAAGGTTACTTACATGATCTTATCTCATGCGCACATAGACCATTGCGGATTGCTGCCTAAGTTGGTTTCTGAAGGTTTTAATGGGCCTATATATTGTACTCCTGCAACGCGTGATCTGGCCAGGATCTTACTATTGGATTCGGCCAAAATACAAATGCAGGATGCAGAATATGCAAACAGGAAAATTAAGCGTGTAGAAGATCAGGAAATGCCGCTGTACACAGACAAGGATGTTAACAAAACGCTTAGTTTGTTTAAAACGGTTTCCTACGATCAGGATTTTGAAATAGACCCTAACATAACCCTACGGTTTACCGATGCAGGACACATTGTTGGCAGTGCAGCGGTCCATCTAAAAATAACTGAAGATGGAAAGGTAACGCATATCACTTTTAGTGGAGACGTTGGCCGTTATGGGGATTTACTGTTAAAAAGTCCGCAAACATTTCCTCAGGCCGATTATATCATCATGGAATCTACCTATGGCGATTCCCTGCATGTTGATCTGGAGCCCATAGAGAATATGTTATTGCAGATTATTAAGAATACATGCGAGATCAAAAAAGGGAAAGTAATTATACCGGCTTTTAGTGTAGGTCGTACTCAGGAACTACTTTATGCACTAAATGGACTGGAGCTTAAAAACCAATTGCCCGATGTCCGCTATTATGTAGACAGCCCTCTTTCATTTGAAGCGACTCAGGTATTAAAAGACCACCCGGAAGTATACAACAATGGTGTTAAAGAGGTTTTCAAAGTAGACCATGATATCTTCGATTTCAGAGGTTTAAAATTTATAGAGAGCGTTGAAGAATCCAAAGCGCTGAATAGTGATGATCGCCCTTGCGTAATTATATCCTCATCCGGAATGGCAGAGGGCGGTAGGGTTAGACATCACATCAGAAACAGCATCACCGATCGGAAAAACACCATTTTAATGGTCGGTTATGCAACGGCTAATTCCTTAGCCGGCAGGTTAATTGCCGGGCAAAAAAGAGTTTGGCTATTTGGGCAGGACTCTTATGATGAGCCGGAAGAAATGCCGGTAGATGTTTACTTTAGAGGGGAAGAGGAAATGCCGGAACTGGAGCTTAAGGCTTTAGCATTGTGCAATGGAAAAGTACTTGATGTTGGTGCTGGCGTGGGTAGTCATGCGCTCATTTTGCAAAAACGCGGGTTAAATGTAACCGGAATGGACATTTCTGGTCCTGCGGTTACCATTATGAAACAACGAGGGTTAAAACAGGCCATCGAAGGAAACATCCTTACCTATAAAGAAGATACTTACGACACGCTCCTCTTTATGATGAATGGCATTGGCCTTACAGGATCAATTGCAGGGCTAAAGGCTTTTTTAAAGCACGTGAAGGGTCTCTTAAATCCTGGCGGGCAATTGGTATTTGATAGTTCCGACCTATCTTATCTCTATCAGGAAATACCCTTTCCTCTTAACGGGTATTATGGAGAGGTAAGTTTCAGGTACGAATATAAAAGCATTAAAGGCAATTGGTTTAAATGGGTTTATGTAGACCAAAAAACGCTTAAAGACATTGCTCAGCAATCTGGCTGGGATGCCGAAATAGTTTTTGAAGACGATCACGATCAATATTTAGCACGGTTAACATTAAGCAAATAAACACTATGCTTGAACTTATTAAACAACCCTGGCCATGGTATACATCAGGCCTGGCCATCAGTTTTATAATGGTAATTCTGATTTTTTTTGGAAAATCTTTTGGCTTTTCATCAAATCTGCGAACCATGTGCAGCATACTGGGAGCAGGCAAATGGGTAAGTTTTTTTAATTTTGACTGGAAAGCACAAAGATGGAACTTACTTTTTCTGATTGGCTCCGTAATTGGCGGTTTCATTTCTGCGAACTGGCTTCAATCAGATGTTCCTTTAAATTTATCGGAGACAACTATTCAGGACCTTCAAAAACTTAACATTCAGTTCGACGGAAACATTGTGCCTTCGCAATTATTTAACTGGGATTTTCTGGCAACAGGGAAAGGGCTGCTGATTTTTCTTGGAGGAGGTTTTTTAATTGGTTTTGGAACACGTTATGCAGGCGGTTGTACATCAGGCCACGCCATTAGCGGTTTGTCTAACCTGCAAATTCCTTCTCTTATTGCGGTTATTGGCTTCTTTATTGGTGGCCTGGTAATGACACATTTAATTTTCCCACTTCTATTTTAATCATTAACTCATGATCAAATCAGTTAAATATATTCTTGCCGGCACACTGTTTGGCATTATTATGAGTAAATCAGAAGCCATATCCTGGTATCGCATTCAGGAAATGTTCCGATTCCAATCATTCCATATGTTTGGCATTATGGGCACCGCCGTAATTACAGGTGTAATTGCGGTTTGGCTAATGAAAAAATTGAAATCCCGTGATGTTGAAGGAAACCCAATTTCATTTACAGATAAGGAAAAATCATGGCGCCGATATTTATTTGGCGGCACCATTTTTGGATTGGGATGGGCACTTACAGGCGCTTGTCCGGGGCCAGTTTTTGTGCTGCTCGGACAAGGCTACCTGGTTATGATAGTAGTAATAATTGGTTCGCTATTGGGCACATTTGTTTACGGATTATTAAGACACCGTTTACCCCATTAGCCTAAGCTTTTTCTTCCCAAATGGAGGCAATATTTACAATGGTTTGAACTGCTTTTTCCATGTCTTGTACCGATGCCCACTCTTGTTTACCATGAAAAGCATGCTCTCCGGCAAAAATATTAGGACAAGGTAAACCCATAAATGAAAGACGTGAACCATCAGTACCGCCTCTGATACTTTGCTGCTTAGGCATAATTCCTGCTCTTTTAATCGCTTCAATGCCGCATTCGATTACCTGAGGGTATTGATCCAATACTTGTTTCATATTACGGTACTGAGGAGTTATTTTTAACTCATAGGTAGAGTTTGGAAAATCTTCAATAATATTCTGAACTGTAGCATCCAATAATTCGCCATTAGCACTTAATTCTTCATCATTAAAAGCACGAAGAATAAAGCGGGCTTCGGCCTGCTCTACACTTCCTCCAAAAGTAACAGGATGGATAAACCCTTCTTTAAGCTCTGTCGACTCAGGAGAAAGACAATCTGCAGGCAATGCACTAATTACATCAGACAAGATCTTTATTGCGCTTTCCATTTTCCCTTTAGCAAAGCCTGGATGCGTACTCACACCGTTTATGGTTAATACAGCTCCATCAGCAGAAAATGTTTCATCTTCTATTGAGCCTAAAGTTTCGCCATCAATCGTATATGCAAAATCAGCACCAAGCTTTTTCAAATCTGCTTTATCTACCCCGCGGCCAATCTCTTCATCAGGTGTAAACAGGATCCTGATTTTTCCGTGTTTAATTTCAGGATGCGATATTAAAAAGGATGCTGCCTCCATGATCTCGGCAAGTCCGGCTTTGTTATCTGCTCCAAGAAGTGTTGTTCCGCTTGCGGTAATAATATCATTCCCTATCTGGTCTTTTAAATCTGGATGTTCTTCCATTTTCAAAATGATTGATTCATCATCAGGAAGTACCAGGTCCTGTCCTTGATAATTGGAATGAATAATGGGTTTCACATTTTTACCGCTGCAATCAGGAGAAGTATCCATGTGCGAACAGAAACAAATTACAGGAACCTCTTTTTCTGTAGTAGCAGGTATGGTCGCGTACACATAGCCAAAATCGTCAAGATGTGCGTCTGTAATTCCCATTTCCAAAAGTTCTTCAACAAGAACCTTTCCCAGATCCTTTTGTTTGGCTGTTGATGGCGTGGTTTCAGATAATGGGTCTGATTGTGTATCAATTTGGACGTACTTTGTGAACCTACCTTGAAGTGTTTTGTTATTATTTTGATATTTTAGCATATTCATATAGAAAAAACAAAGTTATATATAAGATTACTAAATAGGTTCGAAACTTAAAGAAGAAACTTTGAAAGCAATATTTACCTCAATCCTGGCTCTTTTACTTTGTTTAACCGCTACAGCGCAATCTAACTTTTACAAACTTAGCCTGGGCGGCGGCGGCGGGCTTACCCAATCGTTTACAGACTATGAAAAGTATAAGTTTGGAAAGTCTATTTACGGTGTTGGCGAATTCTTTTTTACCCCTTTCATTAGTCTCGGCGGAGAAGGACAGATAGGTCGGATTAAAGGTGAAAGCAGAGATCCTGCCTTTGAGACGCCACAATTTGTTAACGCTTACAAATCATTAACAATTAATGCAAAACTCTACCTGGGTGCTTTAATTGATTATAAAAGAAATGGTTTTTCTAACACTATAAAAGGGTTATATATGGGCGCTGGTTTAGGAGGCATATTAAATAACATAAGCGGTGCCGAAACCCCGAAAACAAAAGACATCATCATTCCTCTTAATATTGGATACACTTATTACTTTCCTAATAAAGCCGGTTATTATAGATATGGGATCAATGCAAACTATCAAAGCACCATTAGCCTTGATGGAGGTTTAGATGGAAGAGAAGAAACTTCCCATACAGACATCTACACTTATTTTTCTATCGGCATCAGGTATCAATTTGGACCAATGGGACTTTCCACAAAAACACTGTATTAACCCGGCATTTTCCCAACGCTAATGAAGCCCTATCTCATCATCTTACTTTTATTAATAGCAATGGATACATCAGCACAATTAACGCCATACGAATTAAGCGACAAAAAAGAAACAGCAACTTATTATGAAGCCATTAAGCACTATGAACAGTTAGATAAGACATACGAACAGGCTAAGTTATTTACCTATGGGAACACTGACTTTGGCAAACCCCTGCACCTTTTGGTTTTATCAAAAGACAAAATATTTGATCCTATTGCCATAAGAAAAAGCAACAAGCGTATTTTACTAATAAACAATGGCATACACCCCGGAGAGCCCGAAGGTATAGATGCCAGCATGATGCTGGCCAGAGATTTATTAAAAGGGGACTTATTGCCTAAAGACGTTGTAATCTGCATCATTCCTGTTTACAATATAGATGGTAGCTTTAACCGAACAGGTACATCCAGGGCAAACCAGAATGGCCCTGTGGCTTATGGCTTTAGGGGAAATAGTAAAAATTACGATCTGAACAGAGATTTCATAAAAACAGATTCTAAGAACTCCCATTCCTTTCAGGAAATCTTTAATATCTGGCAACCAGAAATATTCGTAGATACGCACACGAGTAATGGTGCAGACTACCAATATGTAATGACACTTATTCCAACCCACAAAGACAAGTTAAATC
>NZ_JBFTIZ010000046.1:0-17213 GCF_056395165.1 Pedobacter sp. 10L46_2 | reverse complement strand
GTTTAGTGGAGTTGAATGCCATAGAGGGAGCTGCAAATGTGATGAGTACTTCAATTGTACAAAACGCATGGGCATCGGGTCAGGAACTTGGTGTGCATGCCTGGGTTTATAGTTTAAAATCAGGTTTAATCACCGATTTAAAAGTAAGTGCTTCAAGTGCTGAGGATATTTCTCCGGTATTTAAAATGAATACAGAAAAATAACTTTTCAATTGAGCTAAAGGCTGATTTACTAAATAAAAAAACTCCCGGCGATGAGCCGGGAGTTTTTTTATTTAGTATCTATCCTAAAAATGGATAACGATAATCCTTTGGTGGATCAAAAGTTTCCTTAATAGTACGAGGAGAAACCCAGCGCAATAGATTAATCATTGATCCGGCTTTATCATTTGTACCCGATCCTCTGGCACCACCAAAAGGCTGCTGTCCAACAACAGCACCGGTGCATTTATCATTAATATAGAAATTACCGGCAGCGTTTCTTAAACGTTGAGTAGCCTTTTCTATCGCGTAACGATCCTGGGCAATAACAGCACCTGTTAAGGCATAAATAGAAGTAGTATCTATAATGTCCAGAACTTTATCAAAATCTTTATCCTCGTAAACGTATATTGTTAATACAGGGCCAAAAAGCTCTTCACACATTGTGGTATATTTTGGATCTTTAACAACAAGAACTGTGGGCTCAATAAAGTAACCTTTAGATTTATCGTAATTTCCTCCTGCAATAATCTCTACAGATTTGTCTTGCTTGGCTTCATCAATATATTTAGCCAGTTTATTGAAAGATTTCTCGTCAATAACTGCATTAATGAAATTACTGAAATCTTCAGTTCCACCCATTTTAAAGGTAGCCAGATCACGGATCATTAAATCCTTAATCTCAGGCCATACGGTTTTCGATACATAAACGCGAGAGGCAGCAGAACACTTCTGACCTTGATATTCAAAAGCACCACGAATAATTGCTGTACTTGATATTTCCGGTTCTGCAGAACCATGAACAAGGATAAAATCCTTACCACCGGTTTCTCCAACAATACGCGGATAGGTTTTAAATTTATGAATGTTATTACCAATAGTTTTCCAGATGTTTTGGAAAACTGCAGTAGAACCAGTAAAGTGAATTCCGGCAAAGTCAGGGTGACTAAAAATCACTTCGCCAGCTTCAGGTCCATCAACATAAACAAGGTTGATCACACCATCAGGTAATCCCGCTTCTCTGAATATCTGCATTAATACATTAGCTGCAAAAATTTGAGTATCTGCTGGTTTCCATACCACAACATTCCCCATCATAGCTGCTGATGTAGGAAGATTCCCTGCGATGGCAGTAAAGTTAAACGGGGTTAAAGCAAACACAAAACCTTCCAATGGGCGTTGCTCAACTCTGTTCCAAGATCCTTTAGGCGAAACAGGGGGTTGCTGCTTATAGATTTCAGCCATATAGCTAACATTGAAACGAAGGAAATCAATCAGCTCACATGCCGAGTCAATTTCAGCCTGGTAAGCATTCTTAGACTGCCCAAGCATTGTTGCAGCATTTAATTTATAACGATACGGACCTGCAATTAAATCGGCTGCCTTCAGAAAAATTGCAGCACGATGTTCCCACGCCAAATTTTCCCAATCAGCTTTAGCTGCCAAAGCAGCATCAATAGCTTGCTTTACGTGGTTTTTATTTCCAATACTATATTTACCCAATACATGTTGATGATCGTGCGGAGGGGTAACCTTTCCTTTAACTTCTGTATGCACTTCCTCAACACCAATATACATCGGTATCTCAATTTGTTTGGAACGGGCATCGGCTAAAGCGGCCTTTAAAAGTTCACGTTCTTTACTCCCTGGTGCATAACCCAAAATGGGCTCATTTACAGGAGCGGGTACGTTAAAAAATCCTTTAAGCATGTTATAATAAGTTATTTTTACAAAGGTAAACTTTTATTTATTACACAGGTAAATGGCAATCCGTATAAACGTGATAAAATGCGAGGTAATAATTCTTATTTTTGAAACGGCACATGATTAAATACCTCAGATTATTATTACTTCCGTTTTCTGTCCTCTATGGCTTAGTAGTTCTCATCAGGAATAAGCTATACGATACAGGTGTGTTTAAGCAAACAAATTTTGACTTACCAGTGATATGTGTAGGGAACCTTGTTGTTGGGGGGTCTGGCAAAAGTCCGGTAACAGAGTACCTCGTAAATCTGTTACCTGATAAGCGTATTGCCATCCTAAGTAGGGGGTACGGCCGTAAAACTAAAGGATATATCCTTGCAGATGCAAACTCAAATGCAGAAACAATAGGCGACGAACCAATGCAGTTTTACAACAAGTTTCCAACAGTTACTGTTGCAGTTTGCGAAGACAGGGTAACCGGTATTAATCTTTTAAAAAGTAATCACGATATTATAATACTGGACGATGCTTTTCAGCATAGGAGTGTAAAACCCGGTTTTAACATCCTTCTTTTTGAATATCAAAAACTACTAAGTCCGCAATTTTTGCTTCCTGCCGGAAATTTAAGAGAACCTTTTTCTGGATATCATCGGGCACAGGCATTGCTGGTTACCAAAGGACCAGAAAAGATAGATGTGCATCAAAAGCAAGCTTGCTTAAATAGGTTTGATGCACCAGCAAAAGAAAAGCTATCCTTTTCTTTTTTAACTTATGGTAGCCTTACAAACCTTATTTCAAAAGAACAGCGGCCTCTATCCTCAATTTCAGGTACTACTTCTGTATTCTTATTAACCGGGATAGCTAACCCTTTACCTTTGTTAACTCAGTTGCAAAAATATACGCAGCGTATAGATCACCATGACTATCCTGATCATTATCGCTTTACTTTGCAAAATATTCAGCAACTTGTAAATGCCTTTAAGAACGATCCTTCAGAAGAAAAAATAATAATAACAACAGAAAAAGATGCACAACGTTTATTAGATGATGTATTAAAAGAATTACTTTTAAATTTGCCTGTCTTTTATTTGCCTGTTAAAATAACATTACAGGAAGAAGATAAAGCTACATTTGATCAAAAGATTTTAGATTATGTTTCAAGCACTACACGAAACCGTTGAATATATAAAACGAAAAACTGATAATTTTCTTCCGGAAATTGGAATTGTTTTAGGAACTGGCCTTGGTGGTCTTGTTAACGATATAGAAGTTGAATACCAGTTGATGTATTCTAATATTCCTAATTTCCCAATCTCGACACTCGAATTTCATACCGGAAAGCTAATCTTCGGAAAGCTCAATGGCAAAAAAGTAATTGCAATGCAAGGAAGGCTTCATTATTACGAAGGCTATTCTATGCAGCAAATTACTTTCCCGATCAGGGCAATGAAAGCTTTAGGGATAGCCCACTTATTTGTTTCAAATGCTGCGGGATCGTTAAATCCGGAATTTAAAAAAGGCGACTTAATGGTGATCAATGATCACATCAATTTGCAGCCAGAGAGTCCTTTACGTGGTAGTAATGATTCGGACATGGGACCTCGTTTTCCCGACATGAGTCAGCCTTATAATAGAGCATTAATAAAGCAAGCAATTAATATTGCTAAGGACAACAACATTAAGTGCCATCAAGGCGTTTACATTGCCGTAACAGGACCCAATTTAGAAACTAAAGCAGAATATAATTATTTGAGAATTATTGGAGGCGATGCTGTAGGGATGAGTACTGTGCCCGAGGTTATAGTAGCCAACCACATGACCATCCCTGTATTTGCAATTTCTGTTTTAACGGATGAGGGATTCCCTGAAGTACTTGAACCGGTTAGTCTTGAAGAAATAATAGAAACAGCAAAGATAGCCGAGCCTAAAATGACAAAAATATTGAGCCAGTTAATTTCAACTTTATAATGTATAAAAACATTGCCTTTCTTGTTTTTTGCTTTGTCATCTTCGGTGGTGCACAATTGTTCGCGCAGGATTTAAAAACTACCGTTAATGATAATAAGGAGATGGACTCCTTAAGAAAGAAAGAAGAAGAAGGAAGAGATTCTATAGTATTCACCTCAAGATTTATCAGATATACTACCCTTAAACTTACAAAGGATAGCATACAAACTATACCTCTGGACACAACACTAACAGGCTTTCAAAATTTTAACATACTTATACACCCAAGAACACCAACAGTTGGGGTTGGTAACTTAGGCCTGGCCGCCAGACCAATGCTTTTTGAACCGTCTAAAACAATAGGTTTTGACATTGGTATGCACTCGCTGGATTATTACGCAATGACGCACGACGATGTTAGGTATTACCAGGCAAGAACACCATTTACCAGTCTTTATTATGTTAGCGCCGGCGAAGCTGAGCAAGTTTTTAAAGTAATACACTCCCAGAATATTAAGCCGAACTTTAATGTGGGCCTCAATTTTAATAGGATAGGGGCAAATGGTTATTACAGAAGGCAAAGGGGAGACGACCTGAATGGCGCGCTCTTTAGCTGGTACCAATCGCCAAACAAAAGGTATAATCTATGGGCTAGTGTAGTGTTTAATACCCTTAAAACTCAAGAAAATGGATCCATCCTTAATGATTCTATTTATACAGGTACAAACAATTCTGTAGATAAACTTACAGAACCTGTTAGGCTGCAAACTGGTAAACGAATATGGCGGCAAACTGGTTTTATGCTTAAGCAGACCTATTTTGTGGGGCGGATAGATAGCGTTGCCCAGGAAATAACAAAAAAAATACTCCCAACAAACAAGATATCCTATACTTTAAAGTATGATGCAAATTCCTATGCATTCCAAAAGGATGAGGGCTTTACTTCAGAACGTGTCAGGGAATCTGTTTTCCCAAATGGTATTGGTTTGGCAGATACTACTTTCACTAATGACAGTACAAGATATACCCACATACAGAATGAGTTTATCTACAGCTTTTTCCTTAGGGCAAAAGGAAGTTCAATTATCAAAAATGAGCTAAAGCTCGATGTAGGTATAAAGCACGACTTTTATAATTATAACCAGCTGGTGCTTTATCGAGACCGAACCCGGTTTTATGATTATTCAGCTACTTTCCAAAATGTTACTTTGTTGGGTAATGCGGGCTATCGGTTAAGTAACAAAATAGATTTTAATGTCGATTTACAACAAATCTTTCAAGGACGAAACGTAGGTGATTTTTTATACGAAGCCAAAAGTAACGTGCTGTTAAGTAAATCTGTTGGTCGTATAGTTCTAGGTGCTTATTTTCAAAACAAGTCACCCGAAGAAACCTATACCAATTACTTTGGCAACCACTACCGTTGGGAAAATAATTTCGATCGTACTAAAACCATCAACCTGTCCTTTAATTTTATCAACGAAAAATTTGGGTTTGATGCAGGTGCACAGTACTATTTAATAGATAAGTATCTTTATTTTGGTCAGGATGACAAAGGCGGAATAGAACCACTTCAGTTAGGTTCCTCCATAAACCTCTTTAAAATAACTGCAGGTAAAAAATTCAGATTCGGTAAGTTTAATCTGGAGAGTTATGTTGTTTACCAAAAAACAGATAATCCCGATAAGTTACGTACTCCTGAAGTTTATACCTTCAATAGTTTTTATCTGGATCATACCTTTTTTAAGGTGTTAAAAACCAATGTCGGTTTCGATGTCCGTTACAACACACCATACAAAGCATACTCGTATTCAACTGCAACTGGCCAGTTCTATATTGGTAAAGATGTAACGTTTGATACCACGCCAATTGTAGATGTATGGGTTAAAGCAAGTTTAAGAAGAGCTAACCTTTTTGTGAAATGCGATTATGTAAACCAGGGCTTACTTTATAAAGGATATTATACAGTTGATCGCTATCCAATGCCAGACCGTTTATTATTCAAATTTGGAGTAAGCTGGAATTTCTACGATTAAACTATTGATGAGCGGTTGTTTTAAAGCTATCGTCGATGACGAGGTGAACGATTACATGTTGTTATCACTAAGTCTTTTGCGGTTTCTTTTTAGCAGCCGGAAACAAAACATTGTTTAAAATTAACCTATAACCCGGTGAATTAGGGTGCAGATTTAGATCAGTTGGAGGATCTCCAACCGCATGCTGATAATCTTCCGGATCATGTCCACCATAAAAAGTAAACTGCCCTTTACCAATCTCGCCGTTTAAATAGCGTACCTCTTCGGCGCCTTTATTTTCACCAAGAACCGTAACACTTGGCTTTACAAAACGTTTCTTAAATGCAGTGGTTTGGCCCATAAAACCCTTAATTACCTTATCATGGTTTTGAGTGAGCATAGTTGGCACAAGATCCCATTTTGCAGAAAAATCAAACAGTGTAAAAAAATCATTAGCCTGTGTAAGCGTTCTGGTTTGAGTAGCATCTATATCAGAAAATTCGTAATTATTAGGGTTCTCATCAAGCTTAAAATCCTTAAAAGCAAAGGTGTTATTAAAATTAAGTTTACTTTGAGCCTGCGGATCGGCCCCGTCGCCATCAAACATACTTTCACAAATGTCAACACCTTCGGCGCTCAATGCAATGTCAAAACTATCAGTACCCGAACACATTGCAAAAAGAAATCCACCTCCAGTACAGAACTCCTTTATCCGTTTAGCTACAGCCAACTTCAATTGAGATACCTTAGTAAAACCATTTCTTTTTGCAGTAGCTTCTTGATTTTTAACATCTTCACGATACCAGGTCGCATTTCTAAAAGCACTCCAGAAGCGACCATACTGGCCGGTAAAATCCTCGTGATGCAGGTGCAGCCAGTCATATGCTGACAATTTATCCTTTAAAACATCATCATCATAAACCACATCGTAAGGAATTTCAGCATAGGTAAGCACCATAGTAACCGCATCATCCCATGGTAATTTACTTTTAGGCGAATAAACCGCTATTTTTGGGGCTTTTTCAAGCTTCACCATTTCCATATTTACTTGTGGGTCGCTAATCTCATTTAAAATAGATGTAACCTTTCCGTCGGCAAGTATCTGATAAGAAACCCCCCTGGTTTTACACTCGTCTTCAATAGCCTTGTTATAGCCAATTAAAAAACTGCCACCTCTGTAATTTAAGAGCCAGCTAACATCCGCCTTTTGCTTAATGCCCCAATATGCTATACCATAAGCTTTCAAATGGTTTTTTTGGTCCTCATCCATGTAAATAAGAATAGACGATGCCTTAGCAGCTATTGTAACTACGAGTAAAAAAAACAGAAGGCCRAATTTTTTCAAGCTTAAAATCATGTGGTTGTATCAGTGAGTACGAATGTATATTTTTTGCATACCAATATAAAATTATAATGTACATATAACGCTTTTAGTATAAATTGCATATAAAAACTATTTTATCTAAGTTTGGCGTTTACAAAAAACAACATGAGTAAAGCAATAATTAAAACAGAGAAAGGGAACATGACTGTTCAGTTTTATGATCAGGATGCACCAAATACAGTTGCTAACTTTAAAAAATTAGCTAACGAGGGATTTTATGATGGGGTTATATTTCACAGAGTAATTCCAAATTTTGTGGTTCAGGGTGGAGATCCTACCGGAACTGGTGCAGGTGGCCCGGGTTATAAAATTGATTGTGAGCTTTCTGGAGAGAACCAATATCATGACCGTGGTGTTTTGTCAATGGCACATGCTGGCAGAAACACAGGAGGATCGCAGTTTTTTATCTGTCATAGCAGAGATAATACTGCTCACCTTGATAGAAACCACACAGTATTCGGTAAAGTAATAGAAAATGTCGATATTGTTGATGATATTAAACAAGGTGACAAGATTTTAGGAATAGAAGTAATAGAGGATTAATATGAATTTAAGAGGAATAGTAGCAGTATCTGGGAGACCGGGGCTATTTAAACTAGTAGGGCAAAATAAAGGTGGATACGTTCTTGAGAGCCTTGATGCTCAAAAAGTTAAAATTGTAGCCAATATTACTACAACTAAACTTGCATCATTAGAAGACATTACCATTTATGGCGAAGATGAGGATCTGAAGCTTGTGGATGTTTTGGCTAACATTGCTGCGGCTAAAGGAAACGTTCCTGATGCAAAAACAGACGCAAACGCTTTAAAAGCATTCTTTAAAGAAGTTGCGCCAGATCATGATGAGGAAAAAGTATACACCTCTGATATGAAAAAGATTGTTACCTGGTACCATTTATTAAAAGAGCTGCCTTTGTTCTCAGAGGATGCCCCATCAGTAAGTGCAGAGCAGGAAGCTTTAAAGGCTGAAGAAAAAATCGATAAGAAGCCAAAAGCTACGCCAAAACCAGCAAATGCAAARGCACCGGCTAAAACATCACAGCCAGCTAAAAAAGCAAGCATGACCAGTAAAAAAGGTGTGTAGTTAGTGAATTACAATATGATATAAAGAGCCCGATTAACGTTAATGTTGATCGGGCTCTTTGTTATTTTAAGCCAGATACCAGATCAGTAAAAACGCTATTGCCGATATAACTATGGCAATAATATAACTTAAACGATCCTTTCTTCTGTCGCTTTTAAACTTATAATTTCTTTTATATTCTGATGGTAAGCGCATAATAAATCTCCTTTTAATAATGATGAGAGCGGGATTAAATTTCCATAAAATTAATACAGATTATTCATGGTGATATGGTTCTCCTTTTAATATACTAAAAGCCCTGTATAGCTGCTCTACAAAAAATAAGCGTACCATTTGATGAGAGAAAGTCATATCAGAAAGCGACATACTCCCGTTGGATCTTTTATAAACAGACTCATCAAACCCATAAGGTCCACCTATTACAAATACCAAATGCTGAACACTTCCAATCATCTGTTTGTTCAAATAATTTGAAAATAGTACAGAAGTATATTTTTTTCCTTTCTCGTCAAGCAAAATTACAGTATCCGGATTACTGATGTGTTTTAACATCATTTCAGCTTCCTTTGCCTTTTGTTGCGCCTCACTTAGATTCTTAGTGTTTTTTACATCAGGAATAACGATCATATTAAACCCTATATAATGTTTTAGCCGGTTTAAATACTTCTCAATACCTTCAATAAGATATTTTTCTTCTGTTTTTCCTGTAACAAGTAGTGTAATCTTCATCTAATTAGCGGCGTAATAATCAATTCCCTATATTTATCAAACTGGGCCGAAGCAAAACAGTTCAATGGAGAAAAATACAATGATAAGAACAAAAGATAGCATTTTAAACGATTACAGAAATAATGTAGCAAGTCAGCAAACTCAGATCGATGGCCTCAAGAGCAAGCTTAATAAAATATCATTCTCCCGTTTGGGTCTGTTTATTGCCGAAATAATAATAATAGCGCTCATCATAAATATTGGTTTTTCGTGGGTGTTAATAGCGCTAACTATTATACCGGTAATCTTTTTTATGATTTTGGTAAAAAAGCAAATTGCAGTACAACAAGAGCTAACCTACGCCGAACAACTTTTGTGGGTTTACCAAAATGAAGTGAATCATATTACTTCAAATACCAATGGATATAGTGATGGAGAGTGCTATAGCAACGAATACCATCCCTATTCATCAGATTTGGACATTTACGGGCAAGGAACTTTGTTCTCTTATATCAATCGTTGCAATACAAATAATGGCTTAAATATCCTTGCAGAAAATCTGGGTCGACCAAATGGAAAGGACATCATTTTGCAGCGACAAGAAGCTATCGCCGAAATGACTGAACATATAGATAAAACTTTTCACTTCCGGGCCGAATTACAAAATCACAAACCCGGTCAGCTTGACGTTATTAAGGATAAACTGGAACATCAGCTGCCCAATCAGCTAAAGTTTACTCACAATAAAACGCTTCAATTATATGTAAAAATAGGGCCTTTTATTACTTTTGGGGTGCTTATACTTGGCGCAATATTCGGTGGTCATGTATGGAAAATATTTGGCCTTGTAGCCTTATTTAATATGTCACTCATTTTCTTCAACCTGAAATACATCAACCTGGTTTATTATGGATTTACAGGGGGATCAAATTTATTAGACTCCTTCTCTGGCACAATAAAGTGGACAGAAGAAATTACCTGGAAAAGCACCTATATTAAAGATTTTTTTAAGGGAAATGATAGCGACGGCATAACAAACGATCCTGTAAGTAAACAGATCAAACAACTATCATCCATCATTAAAGCATTTGATAACAGGCTTAACCCATTTGTAGGCTTTTTTTTAAACCTGTTTCTGCTCTTGGATCTAAAATGCTCATTCGATTTAAATAAATGGTATATAAAATCATCAACTAACTTGGTAGGCGGCCTGTATAGGATTAGTCAGTTCGAAGAGTTGATTTCGTTTGCCACACTTACCCACAATCAACCAGACTGGAGCTTCCCTACAATTGCTGATAATTTTAACTTAAAGGGCATTGAATTAGGACATCCCTTAATTCACGAAAGAGAGCGTGTAGTAAACGATTTTAGTCTGGGCGCCCATCCTACAGTTGATATTGTTACAGGCTCAAATATGGCAGGGAAAAGCACATTTCTGCGTACAGTTGGTATTAACATGGTGCTCGCATTTGCAGGCGCGCCCGTTTGCGCTAAAGAAATGTCGCTTTCTATATTTAAAGTACTTTCCTATATGCGTATCAAAGATTCTTTGAACGATCATACCTCAACCTTTAAAGCAGAACTCAACAGGCTAAAAATGATACTCGATGCCATCAATGTTTCGGCAAATTCATTTGTGCTGATCGATGAAATGCTTAGGGGAACAAACAGTAAGGATAAATATCTTGGATCTAAAGTATTTATAGAAAAATTAATTGCACAAAGCACACCTGCACTGTTTGCTACTCACGACTTACAACTCTCAGAAATGGAAGCAGATCATGGCGATAATGTAAGGAACTATCATTTTGATATTCAAATAGCAGAGGATGAGATGGAGTTTGATTACAAGTTGAAACATGGCCCTTGCAAAACTTTTAATGCGGCCCTGTTACTCAAACAAATAGGCTTAACATTAAGTTAATACCATAATGCCATATTGCCTTTAATAACTGCAGGTATGATTAAAGCATCTGATTTTGGTGAGGATTTTTTATGGGGTGTGGCGGTAGCTGCAGCCCAAATTGAAGGTGCTTCTGAGAGCTATGGCAAAGGGCCATCTATTTGGGATACTTTTTCTAAAAGATCAGGTAAAATAAAAAAAGGGCACGACCCCAAGCATGCCTGCGACTTTTACCATAAGTACAAAGAAGATATAGCCCTTGTTAAAACACTTGGCTTCTCCGTTTTTCGATTTTCAATAGCCTGGTCCAGAATTCTTCCTTATGGGAAGGGAGCTATAAATAAAGAAGGAATTCTTTTCTACCATAAAGTGATAGATGAGTGCCTGCTAAATGGGCTAATTCCTTATGTAACACTTTACCACTGGGATTTGCCAGATGCGCTGGAAGATGAGGGCGGGTGGACTGCTTATAGCATCAATGATTCCTTTAATAACTTCGTATCTATATGCGCCAAAGAGTATGGTCATAAGGTTAAGAACTGGATAGTTTTGAATGAACCTTTCGGTTTTACTTCACTGGGATACATGTTAGGAGTACATGCGCCCGGAAAAACGGGCTTAACCAATTTCTTTTCTGCCGTTCATCATACCGCAATAGCACAAGCCGATGGTGGCCGGATATTAAGAGCCGAAGTGCCCAACGCCAACATTGGAACAAGCTTCTCTTGCTCTGAAGTTATTCCGTATACGCAAAGCGATGCCGATATAACTGCCGCTAAAAGAATTGATTGTTTGATGAACAGGTTATTTATTGAACCTACATTGGGAATGGGTTATCCAGGAGCAGATTGGGATTTGATGGAGAAATTTTCGATTCAGCATTCTACCTGGCGACATACTAAGAGACTAACTTTTGACTTCGATTTTATTGGTCTACAAAATTATTTTCCCTTAACCATTAAATACAACGCCTTTATCCCTGTTTTGCAGGCATGGGAAGTTAAAGCTAAAAGCAGAAAAAAACCACATACTGCAATGGGATGGGAAATAAATGCCGATAGCTTTTACAATATCATTAAGCAATTCGCTTCTTATCCGGGTATTAAGAAACTAATGATTACTGAAAATGGAGCAGCCTATCATGATAAGGTATCGGGTAATCATGTTCATGATCCGGAACGCATAGCTTATTTTCAGCTTTATCTGGCGGCCCTCCTAAAAGCCAAAAGTGAAGGGTTAAATATTACAGGTTACATGGCCTGGACATTAATGGATAATTTTGAATGGGCCGAGGGTTTTAATGCCCGTTTTGGTTTAGTACATACAGACTTTAAAACTCAGCACAGAATCATAAAAGATTCCGGGTTCTGGTTTCAGCAGTTTTTGGCATCCGATTTATAAATCAGCAATAGTAAAGTCGTGTCTGGAGTTTCTTATAATTCATCAGAAGTTCATTTCATTGTGACTTGACAGGGCGCAACTAGATATGTTAGGTGGCATTATAAAATCCCAAATGAAAAGCTTTTTGTACATTTATATCCAAAGCATATTAAATGGATAAGATTGTAGTATTTGAAACTTTTTATAACCCAATTGAGGCCAATATTGTGAAAGCAAGATTAATGGATAGCGGTGTTCAATGTTTTTTATCAGATGAAAATACAATTACCATAAACCCTTTATATACTCAGGCGCTTGGTGGGGTTAAACTGCACATTTTTGAAAAGGACATCCCTTTGGTAAAGGACATTCTTCAGGATGAAAATATTCAGTTGCCTCAGGAAGAGACCGAGGCGGGCGTTGAGAATTGTCCTAACTGTGGTTCTAATCACGTAGGGTATGTACAAGCTACAAAAAAGAGATTTAACCTATTAACTATGATCGTTTCCTTCGCGCTAATGATCTATCCTTTTTATGCAAAGAAAACTCATCATTGCTTTGATTGCGAGTACGAATTTTAGCTTCAATTAAATTAAACTACTGCCTTTTTATCCCGTTCAACAGATAGCACTCCATTACCTTCAATCAAGAAACAGATCAGGCCGATCAGTACAATCACAGAAACCCAGAATTCTGCATATGGGCTGAATATGTTTGCTCTCAAATTAACAAAGAACACTGCCACAACAAGTATTGGTAAATTGAGCAAGCAAAATAATCGTGTGTGTGAGCCGACAGCAATGAGGAGTCCACCAATGATGTGAAGCACTATAATTATGTGCGCCAGTAAGCTAATAGACACTGCTACACCCAACATAGCATCTTTCATCATATTGGTAAAGGCATGAAGATTTGATGCAAATGCAATACCTTTCCAAATGAGTACTAAACCTAGAATTATTCTAAAATAGTCGAGCCATTTTGGGTGATGACGATTACCCCAATTTTGAATTTTTGTGAGCACGTTCATAATCTTGAATTTTGGTTATATGAATTTACATAAAAAAATTATGTATTCCTTGCTTTAAGAAAATTGGTTATGGAATTGAAAAGATATTGCAAGTAAATGGTTTTAGCATATAAATCATTACCTTTAATTTTACAAAACTGAACCAAAATATAACGTAATCGCAAAAACTCAACCATATAGATTAAACCACTATTTTCATGAATTTTATTAATAAACTCGTACTAACCATTGTAGCCGTGTTTGGATTGTCGGCGATTTTAAACGCTCAAACTAAAGGTGTTGAGCTTAAGTCTCCTAATGGAGGATTGAAAGTTTCCATTAATATATCCGACAAAATATATTATTCCATTTCCTCCGGAGAGGATCTGTTATTAGAAAATAACCATCTGCAGATGAGCCTTAGAAATGAAATTTTAGGGCAAAATCCAAAACTAACCGGCAGCAAAAAAGGACAGGGTACTGAAATCATTAAACCCTATGTTTCTTTGAAATTTTCTACTGTAAAAAGCAACTATAACTCGTTGATATTTAATTTTAAAGGTAATTATGCCGTAGAGTTTCGTGCTTTTGATGATGGGATTGCTTACCGCTTTATTACCAAAAAGAAAGGAAGTATTGAGGTGATGAATGAGGAATTTTCGGTGAACTTTCCGGGCGAATACGTTCTTCATTTGCAGCAGCCGGGCGGATTTAAAACTGCTTATGAAGAGCTGTACTCGCAGGTGCAGTCAAAGGACTGGAAGCCTGAAAATAAAATGTCGACCCTTCCAGTACTTATAGATACAAAGAAGAAATATAAGATATTGATCAGTGAATCAGACTTGACAGACTATCCTTGTATGTTTCTCAAGGGAACCGGGAATAATGGCATGTCGGCAGCTTTTCCTAAGGTTCCGCTTGAATTTGGTGATGATGGCGATCGCAGTCTAAAAATACTTAAAGAGGCTGATTATATTGCAAAAACTTCGGGTACCCGTAATTTCCCGTGGAGATACTTTGTGGTCACATCTAACGATAAGCAACTGCTTGAAAATACGATGACCTTAAAACTAGCTTCGTCAAGTGTGATTAAAGATCCTAGCTGGGTTAAACCTGGTCAGGCAAGCTGGGAGTGGTGGAATGATGCCGCACCTTATGGCCCAGATGTGAATTTTGTTTCCGGTTATAACCTGGCAACTTATAAATATTACATAGACTTTGCCGCTAAATTTGGTATACCATATATTATTATGGATGAGGGCTGGGCAAAGAGTACCACTGATCCTTATACCCCAAATCCAGATGTTGATGTGCATGAGCTGATCCGTTATGGTAAAGAGAAGAACGTAGGGGTCGTATTATGGTTAACCTGGTTAACTGTTCATAAGAACATGGAGTTGTTTAAGACCTTTCAGGAATGGGGTGTAAAAGGGGTTAAAATAGATTTTATGGACCGCAGTGATCAATGGATAGTTAATTACTATGAGGACGTTGCAAAAGAAGCGGCTAAACATAAATTGTTTGTCGATTTCCATGGCGCATTCAAACCTGCGGGCCTGGAGTATAAATATCCAAACGTGATTTCTTACGAAGGAGTTAGGGGAATGGAGCAGATGGGTGGATGTTATCCGGATAATAGTTTATACCTGCCGTTTATGCGTAATGCTGTGGGGCCTATGGATTATACTCCTGGTGCAATGATAAGCATGCAGCCTGATGTTTATAGAGCTGATAGGCCAAATGCGGCAAGCATTGGTACGCGCGCTTATCAACTAGCTTTGTTTGTTGTTTTTGAAAGCGGAATACAGATGCTGGCTGATAATCCTACGCTTTATTACAGAAACCTTGATTGCACAGAATTCATCACAAGCGTGCCAACTACATGGGATGAAACGAAGGCTCTGGAAGCCAAAATGGGTGAAGTTGCTGTAGTGGCAAAGCGTAAAAAGGACAAATGGTTTGTAGGGGCAATAACCAATGGTAAGGAAAAAGAAAGAAACGTTTCTTTAAATTTCGATTTCCTTGAAAAAGGAAAAACCTATACAATGACTTATTTTGAGGATGGAATTAATGCCGGTCGCCAGGCAATGGACTATAGAAAGAAAACAATACAGGTTAAATCTGGAGACAAGATTGATATTAAGATGGTTCGCAATGGCGGATGGGCTGCGGTAATTATGTAACCAGGCAAATGATATAAAAAAGGGGTTGATATTTAAAATATCAACCCCTTTTTTATATCGAGATGTAAGCTGTTAAGCGTTTTTAGCTGCTGCTTCTCTGCGAATGATATTCAATGCGCCTCCTGCTTTGAACCATTCTATTTGTTGTTCATTATAACTGTGATTAACAGATATCTCTTCTTTAGTTCCATCAGCATGGTTTAACACTAAAGTAAGTGGAACATCGGGTGTAAATGTTGTCAATCCAATGATATCGATAACATCGTCTTCTAATATTTTATCGTAATCTTCTTTGTTAACAAAGGTTAAACCAAGCATACCTTGTTTTTTAAGGTTGGTTTCGTGGATACGGGCAAATGATTTTACCAATACGGCACGCACACCTAAATGACGAGGTTCCATAGCTGCGTGTTCACGGCTTGATCCTTCACCATAGTTTTCATCACCGATAACGATAGAGCCTAATCCGGCAGCTTTATAAGCTCTCTGGGTTGCTGGTACAGGACCATATTCGCCAGTAAGCTCATTTTTAACTGAATCAGTTTTGTCGTTAAAGTAGTTTACAGCACCAATTAACATATTGTTAGAAATGTTATCCAGGTGACCGCGGAATTTTAACCATGGACCAGCCATTGAGATATGGTCAGTAGTACATTTTCCTTTTGCTTTGATCAGCAATTTAAGTCCTTTAAGGTCTGTGCCTTCCCAAGGAGTAAACGGATCAAGTAATTGTAACCTGTGTGAAGTTGGAGAAACAAGTACTTCTACTTTACTTCCGTCTTCAGCTGGCTGCTGGTAACCTGCATCTTCAACTGCAAAACCTTTAGTAGGTAATTCAAATCCAGTTGGGGCATCAAGTTTTACTTGTTCGCCTTTATCGTTTGTTAAAGTATCTGTTAAAGGGTTAAAGCTTAAATCGCCTGCAATAGCTAATGCTGTTACTAATTCCGGAGAACCAACAAAGGCAAAAGTATTAGGGTTACCATCAGCACGTTTTGCAAAGTTGCGGTTAAATGAGTGTACAATGGTGTTTTTCTCTTGTTTATCAGCGCCAACTCTGTCCCACATACCAATACATGGTCCGCAGGCATTGGTAAATACTTTAGCACCTATGCTTTTGAATACGTCTAAAAATCCATCACGTTGAATGGTGTAACGGATCTGCTCAGAACCCGGATTGATGCAGTATTCAGATTTAGCAGTTAAGCCTTTTTCTGATACTTGTTTGGCAATACTGATTGCACGGGAAATATCTTCGTATGATGAGTTGGTACAAGAACCGATCAATCCTACATCGATTTTCATTGGCCATCCGTTAGCTGCGGCAACTTCTTTCATTTTAGAGATAGGAGTAGCTAAATCCGGAGTGAATGGGCCGTTCAAATAAGGCTCAAGTTCAGATAAGTTAATTTCGATTAATTGATCGAAGTATTTTTCAGGCTCTGCATATACCTCAGCATCGCCGGTTAAGTGTTCTTTTATTGCGTTTGCAGCGTCAGCAACTTCAGCTCTGCTGGTAGCACGTAGATAACGTTCCATGCTTTCGTCGTAACCAAATGTTGAAGTTGTAGCACCAATTTCGGCACCCATATTACAAATGGTTCCTTTACCGGTACAGCTCTAACCAAATGTTGAAGTTGTAGCACCAATTTCGGCACCCATATTACAAATGGTTCCTTTACCGGTACAGCTC
>NZ_JBFTIZ010000045.1:17626-27522 GCF_056395165.1 Pedobacter sp. 10L46_2 | reverse complement strand
CTTCAGAACGGTCTTGGCTTATCTGCCTTAGATTGCGGTTTGTATTTCGTATTGCATGCAGTGCTTTTTATGATATCGGCAGTGCTGGCGTCTAAGCTGATCGTTAAATTTGGGAAACGCGTCTTGCAATTGGGCGTGGCCCTTATCATGGTATCCTTTATGCTCCAGATCCTGATTTTTAAACCGCAGGTAAGCGGGTTATACGTCATTTTACTCATTGGACTCTACGGTCTGGGCAACGGACTTGTCCTACCCTCTCTGCTTACCATTGCATTAGGAAGCATCCCAGCAAAATTTGCAGGCGTTGCTGCCGGCATCTTTTCCACCTTCCAGCAAACCGCTTCAGCCCTGGGGATCAGCATTTTGGGGGGTGTATTTTATTACGAAATCAGCACAAATAAGGCCAACCCCGATTACCTTAAAGCTTTCGATTATGGTATTGCCGCCAACATGGCCTGCCTTTGCTTAGTATTATACATGCTTTACCTCATCCCTAAACCCATTAAAGCCAAATAATGACGGGATAACCATTAATATTGATATCTTTGAGTAGGCAGCGATAAGTGTATCGTCGTCGAATTTGACTTCATGACCAGACTAAAAAAAACAGAACTCGAAATTTCTGATGATCAGTTCCCTGTAGTGGGAATTGGGGCTTCAGCAGGAGGACTAAAAGCCATAAGTCGATTTTTAAAGGCCATCCCGCCGAAGTCTGGAATAGCTTACGTATTTGTTCAGCACTTAAGTCCTGATCATGAAAGTTCCCTACCGGAATTGCTTCAGAAAATATCAAAAATCCCCGTACATCAGATAACAGACGACATCCATTTGGAACCGGACAACTTTTATGTTATCCCAGAAAACAAGATCGTAACCGCTACAGATGGAGTGCTTAAACTCTCATCACTCGACGATAAACGCTATAAAGTAAAAGTAATAGACCGCTTTTTCTCTTCACTGGCCATTGTGCACCAGGGTTATGCAATAGGTGTAGTCTTATCGGGCTCATTAAACGACGGCACCCTGGGTTTAGAGGCAATTAAGGCCTATGGAGGAATCACCTTTGCACAGGATGAAGATTCTGCAGAGTATAACGAAATGCCTGCAAGTGCGATAAAAGCTAAAACAGTAGATTTTGTATTAAACCCTGAAAAGATTGCAGTGCATCTTCTTACCATTAATGCACCTTTTTACAATAATCATATCAATCCCTCCGAAGATAAAGGTTCAAGGGACGAAGCGGTTTTCAAGCAAATACTTACATTACTTCGGGTACGCAGGGGGGTAGATTTTTCATTCTATAAGTCAAGCACTTTAAAAAGGCGCATTGTACGTAGAATGGCATTAAAGGGAACTGACAAACCGGAAGTCTATTTATCCGTTCTGCGCGAAAAAAAGGACGAACAGGACGCGCTATACAATGACATGCTCATTTCTGTTACTAATTTTTTCCGTGACCCGGACATCTTCGAAACCCTGTGTACCACTGTGCTCTCTTCGATCATAGATCAGAAGAAAAACGGTGAACCCTTACGGATCTGGATTGCAGGCTGCGCGACCGGAGAAGAAGCGTACTCTATGGCAATCTGTTTAACAGAACAATTGGGTGATAAAGCTTCTGCAATGAAAATACAGATCTTTGCTACTGATATTTCTGAAACGGCAATTAACAAAGCACGTACCGGCGTTTACAGACCTACCGATATTGAGGGTGTTTCGGAGTCTCGTCTGCGTCAGTTCTTTAATAAAATTGACGGCAACTATCAGGTCAGAAAAAGCATCCGGGACATGTGTGTTTTTGCACATCATAACTTCTTAAAAGACCCACCTTTCTCCAGACTTGACTTAATTGCCTGTCGCAATGTTTTAATCTATCTCGAACCGGTATTGCAGAAAAAAGCAATTACGGCCTTTCATTATGCCCTGGCCAATCATGGTTTTTTATTGTTGGGAAAATCAGAAAGTATTGGCAAAGACTCAGATCTTTTTCTGCCATACAACCATGCAAGCAAAATTTTTCAGCGGATCGGCATTCCCGGCAGGATTATGCAGGTAACCACACAGGGTAGTGAGCAGAATTTTAAAAATGTTGACACCAGTGCACGTAAAGGAGCCGAAGAACCGGATATTTCTAAACTTGCCGACCAGGTGGTACTGGCTAAATTCTCACCTTCTGGAGTGCTGGTAAGCGATAACTTCGACATTATTCAGTTTAGAGGAAAAACAGATGCCTGGCTCGCCCCGTCCCCTGGAAGAGCTAGCTTAAACCTGCTAAAAATGGCAAGGGAAGACCTGGTTTTTGAACTCCGGAATTTATTGCAGCAGGCAAAGAAAAATCAAACTCCTGTGGGAAAAAAGAATGTGATCTTTAACCTGAATGAACAGCAGGAATTTGTTGATATAGAGGTTACCCCGCTTATAAAACCTGAAAGTGTCCATTACCTGGTCTTGTTCCAAACCAGTTTTTCAGCGGTCCGTAAAAGGCCTTTATCAAAAGCCGGAAAACGGGTTGAAAGTGACAAAGACCTGAGGTTAAAGCAGCAGGAAATGGAGCTAACCCAGCTTAGGGCAGAAATGAGGAATGCAACAGAAGAACAGGAAGCGGCACATGGGGAACTGCAAAGCGCAAATGAGGAGTTGCTTTCTGGTAGTGAAGAGCTACAGAGCTTAAACGAAGAACTGGAAACTTCAAAAGAAGAGCTGCAAAGCACAAACGAAGAGATCAACATCATTAACAATGAACTCACCGGACGTAACCAGGAACTAAACAATGCAAGGGTATACACAGAAGCCATCATAAATACAATTCGTGATCCGTTGATTATTCTGGATAAGGATTTAAGGGTAAAAAGGGCTACGGATGGATTTTACACCAAGTTTCATGTCACTAAAAAAGAAACGGAAGGTGAATATTTCTATGATCTTGGTGACCGGCAGTGGAACATTCCACTACTCCGCGATCTGCTGGAGAACATCTTGCCGGAGAAAAAAATCTTAACTGATTTTGAGGTGAGCCATATTTTCCCAACAATTGGTCTGCGCATCATGAGTTTAAACTCAAGACTACTGGATGGCTTAATATTATTGGCAATTGAAGATATTACGGATAAACGTAAGGTTGAACAAGGCCTGGCTGAAGTGGAGTTGCTATTTAAAGAAAGTAAAGAACGGTTAAAACTTGCCGTAGAAGCCGCAGGTTTAGGCACCTGGGATTACAATACACTTACCGACGAATTGATATTTGATGGCAGGTCTAAAGAACTTTTCGGCCTTAAGCCTAATCATGACATCACTTATCAGCAATTCATAAATATGATCCATGTTGATGATCGTGCTGATGTAGACAAAACCCTGAAACAAGCGCTCACTGGCATCAATAATGGCGAGTACGAAAAGGAATTCAGAACATCAGAAAACCTAGATAAAAAACTCAAATGGGTTAAGTTTAAGGGTAAAGCGTATTTTAATGCAAAAAACGAGCCTTATCGCTTTGTTGGAACATCATTAGATATTACTCCCCAAAAGATGCATGATCAGGCGATAAAAGAATTGTTGCAACACAAAGATGATTTTATCAGTATTGCCAGTCATGAGCTAAAAACACCGCTGACTAGCTTAAAAGCATCGATGCAGCTGATCAACAGGTTAAAGGACGATTCCTTTTCTGACAAGCTGAATTCATTGATTGCCATGTCGACCAGGAGTTTAGACAAAGTAAGTATATTAATAGAGGACCTGTTAAATGCCAGCAGGATTAACCAGGGTCATCTTGAGCTTAACAAAACGCAATTCAATATTGCTAAAATGGTTGATGATTCGTGTTATCACATTCGTGCAGCAAATAAATATTCGATAATTACCACAGGTGATTTAACCCTGGAAATTTATGGAGATAGCGACAGGCTTAGTCAGGTAGTGATCAATTTTGTGAATAACGCCATTAAGTATGCCCCCGAAAGTAAAGACATTACCATTTCTATTGACAAACTAAAAGAGAACATTCGGGTTTCTGTAAGCGACAAAGGGCCCGGCATTCCTGAAGAAAAAATACCTCATTTGTTTGAACGGTATTACCAGATAGATGGCAAAAATGCCGCTTACTCTGGCCTGGGGCTAGGCTTATTCATCTGTACCGAAATCATCAAGAAACATGATGGAAAAATAGGCGCTGACAGTAACCTGGGCCAGGGCAGCACATTTTACTTTACACTACCTATAAAATAGCGTTAGCGAGTGTGCTGTAGCACACTCGCTTGCAACATGGCAACTTTACCCTAATGCCCGTGCCCGGCCTCTTCACTGTTTTTCAATTTCGACAGCAAATCATAAGTTCCTTTTAAAACCACCTTTCCATTTACAGCGACACCTTCCGGAATCTGGACCTCTAAATACCCGCCATCATTTACCCCAATACTTACTTCTACCATTTTAAAATAATACATCCCTTGTTTCTCCGAACCTTCTGAAACAAAGATGTATTTCTTACCTCCAAAATCAACTACAGCACTATTCGGCAATGCCTGCACTTTACTAGTACCCGTTTCAATATATGCTTTAAGGTATGCTCCCGGAATAAAGCTGGTGCTTCCTTTTGAAATGGCATGAACAGTAATCGTTTTATCGGAATTAATTTCCCGACCAACCAAATCTACCACTGCAATTTGCTCTTCCGTATCATTGGCCATAGAAAAACGAACCCGTTGACCTGCCCTAACTTTCGAAGCGTCTCTTTCAAATACATTCAATTCAACATGCAAATTAGCGCTATTTACGATCTCAAACATCGCATCATTCGGATTCACAAACTTTCCTGTATTCACATTTACTTTAGTTACATAACCCGTAATTGGCGAATAAATATTGATCTGGCTCCTAATATTAGCGGCCGACAAACTTGCCGGATTAATGTTGATCAGCTGCAACCTTTGTTTCAACGCACTTTCTCTTGCCAGCATACTTGTTTGTTGTCTCTTATATTCCGAATCGGCAAGTTCCAGCTGGCTCTTGCTTTCCAGGTAATCTTGCTGTAACAAGACATATTCCTGATTTTGCAAAACGGCAATCACTTGTCCTTTACTAACGGTGCTTCCCTGCAGCAACGGAGTCGATTTTACGATTCCTCCCATTTGCGTAGTAACACTAACCAGATTTTGTGGCGGCACATCAATAAAGCCATTAACCTTTAACAAGCCACTTAAATCTTTCATTTCCGGCGACCCTAGTGCGATGCCTGCAGTCTTATATTGTGCAGAGGTAAATTCCACGGTATTTTCATCCTCATGGTTTACGCTTGCTGTTTCTTTAACTGCTGTTGTTTCTTCTGATTTCGGTGTATTCCCTCCGCATGAGGTTAAAACCGCAGCAAATAGGACGTAAATGGTCACTTGAATAGTTCTTTTCATTTTCTTAATTATAAACCACTGAGGTATTGAAGTGTATAAACTGATTGATTGTATTGATTGATAGCCTGCAAATAGCTAAAATGTGTTTCCGAATACGTCCTTAATCCCTGAAGATATTCTACATAACCGATCTCTCCGTTTTGAAACGCGATTTGCGATTGCTTCAAAATCAGGTTGGCATTCGGCAGGGCACTTTTTTTATAATAATCGATGCTCCGTGAGTTTTTAAGCAATGCCTGATTCGCCTTATTGTATTCGCCCTGCAAATTGGTCTGAAAAAGTTCATACTGACTTTCCGTAACCTGTTTTTCTATTCTGGCTGCTTTTATACGGGCCGAAAAAGGTTTAAAGAATAACGGAATGGCCACTCCTGCCTGTACCCCCTGAAATCTTTTACCACCATTAAAGTACTGGTCCTGTCCGTTTACCGTTTGCGTACCGATAATGGACTGGTTAAAATAACCAACAGTAAAATCAGGTCCTGAACGGGCTTTCTCTACACCTAGTGCTTTATCGGCAATATCAATCTGCTGTTTTTGCAGGGCAAGTTGCGGGTTTGCACCAACACTATTGCCAGCTGCAACATTCCATTCGGCCTGCGTAAATTGATCCTTAACAATTTCAACGGGTTGCTGCGTATTCAGCAATCGCTGCAGTTCAGAAGTATAAGCCAGTATATCTGATTCATTTTCACTCATCTGATTTCTTACTTCATTATACTGCGTTTCGGCAGTGGTTTTCTCCAGCAGGTTCGTCTCGCCTGTTTCATACCTTAAGGAAGCGGCTTTTAAGAAATTGCTGTATACGGAATCCTGACTTTGATACAGATCTTTTAAAGCAATAAAATAAGCAAGGTGCATATAAGTACTTTTAACCTGATAGCTCAGTTCGTTTTGCGTAACGGCCACATTAATCTCTGCACCCTTGATCTGCGCATCATACAGATTACGCTGATTTTTAAACAGTCCGGGATTCGGAATACTCTGGGAAACACTAAAATTATTGTCCTTTTTAATTCCATTAATTTGTCCATACTGCACATCAAGATTGGTTTTTCCTAAGTCGGTCGAACTGCCTCTCAATGCCTGTTGCTGATTTACCTGAAGGCCTGAAGATTTCATGGCCTGGTTGTTTTTAAGAGCAGTTTGCACGGCCTGTTCCATTGTAAGCGGAATCCTTTTTAAAGACGTTTGTTGTGCATTTGCCGCAGCAGGTACGGTAAAAGTGAGCAAAGCAATAACGACAATTATTGCAACTGGAACACCTGTTTTAGGCTTACGTTTATAGCCTTCGAAATAAGTATATAACACGGGTAATACAATTAAAGTTAAAATAGTAGAGGTAATGAGACCACCGATTACAACGGTAGCAAGTGGCTTTTGAACCTCTGCGCCCGCCGCTGTTGAAATGGCCATAGGCAAAAAGCCCAACGAAGCCACGGTTGCGGTCATCAATACTGGTCTCAAGCGGATGGCTGTACCTTTAAGCACAATTTCATCCAATCCATATTTATTAAGTTTCCGGAGCCTGTTAAACTCGGTGATCAGTACAATCCCATTTAATACCGCAACACCAAAGAGCGCAATAAAACCAACTCCTGCAGAAATACTGAAAGGCATTCCACGAAGCAGCAGCGCAAAAATACCACCTATTGCCGCCATTGGAATGGCAGAAAATATAAGTACCGATTGCTTAACCGATCCAAATGAGAAATACAATAAAAGCAGGATTAGCGCCAGGGCAACAGGAACAGCAATAGAAAGCCTTTGAGTTGCTTCTTTCAGGTTTTCAAACTGACCGCCATAAGTGATGTAATAACCGGTTGGCAACTTGATCTGTGCGTTGATCTTTTCTTCAATCTCGGTTACCACACTGGCAATATCGCGACCTCTTACATTTAATCCAACAATGATCCTTCGCTTGGTATCTTCACGCTGGATCTGATTTGGCCCCACCTTAAATTCTACATCAGCAAGCTGATCAAGGGGAACCTGATTGCCGTTAGGTGCCGATACGTAAACATTTTTTACATCGCTGATGTCTTGCCTGTTCTGTTGCGACAAGCGCACCACCATATCATAGCGCTGCTCACCCTCGTAAACTACTCCGGCAGACTGGCCCGCAAAGGCGGTATTAAGGGCTTGGTTTACCTTATCAACGGTTAAGCCATACTGAGCAATCCTATCCCGGTTGATCTTTACAACGATCTGCGGAAGACCCGTAGCCTGCTCCAGATAAAGGTCTTTTGCACCCTCAACTGTAGAAACAATTTTGCCGATCTTTTGCGAAATATCGGTTAAAGCACTTAGGTCATCTCCAAAGATTTTTATTCCGATATCCTGCCTTACTCCCGAGATCAGCTCGTTAGAGCGAAGCTGAATAGGCTGAGAAAAACCAAAGCTTACGCCAGGCACATCCTCAAGGGCTTTACCCATAAGTTCGGCCAGTTCTACCCTGTCATTAGTGGTTGTCCAGTCTTTTTTATCTTTTAAAATAATGGTAAGATCACAGGCCTCCATAGGCATTGGATCGGTCGGAATCTCGGCTGCACCAATCTTTCCGATCACCTCTTTTACCTCTGGAAATCTCTTAACCAGGATATCAGATGCCTGATTTACTTTATCTATGGTCTGCGAAAGCGAGCTTCCGGTAAGCAAACGGGTTTCAACAGCAAAATCTCCTTCTTCGAGGGTTGGAATAAACTCTCCTCCCATTCTCAAAAACAGCAATATACTGATGGCTAAAAGTATTATAGACGACGCCACCACAGCCATACGTTTACGCAAAGCGGCACGTATAATCGGTGTATACTTCCTTTGAAAGAAATCCATCATACGGTCAGAAAAATTCCTTTTATGCGTTGCTTTTTTACTTAATACCAGCGATGATACCATGGGCACATAAGTAAGCGATAGCAGGAAGGCGCCAAGAATAGCAAATGAAACAGTTTGCGCCATGGGGCCAAACATTTTCCCTTCTATACCCACCAACGCAAGAATGGGCAGATATACAATCAGAATAATGATCTGACCAAAAGCAGCAGCACTCATCATACGCACAGAAGATTTCTCCACCTCTGCATCCATTTCACGTTGGGTATAGGCCCTGCCTAATTTATTGCCTGCCAAAATATGCATGGTGGCTTCCACGATAATTACAGCCCCATCTACGATCAGGCCAAAATCGATAGCACCCAGGCTCATCAGGTTTCCTGATACCCCGAAGAGGTTCATTAACGAAATGGCGAAAAGCATGGACAGCGGAATAACCGAGGCGACTACCAATCCGGCCCGGAGGTTCCCTAAAAAGAGCACCAATACAAAGATCACAATTAACGCTCCCTCTATAAGGTTTTTAGCTACGGTACCCATGGCACGGTCTACCAATGCACTTCTGTCTAGAAAAGGTTCAACAACAACCCCTTCGGGCAGGGTTTTATTGATCCGCTCTATTTTAGCTTTAACCTTTTTAACCACATCGTTGGCATTGGCACCTTTCAGCATCATTACGATACCGCCAACGGCTTCGCCATGGCCCTTGGAGGTTGCCCTGGTCAGTGCTCCATAACGGATAGAACTGCCCAACTGAACGGTGGCAATGTCGCGGATAAGCACCGGAATCCCATTGGCATTGTTCTTAACCACTATTTTATTGATATCATCTAAACTGCCAATTAAGCCCTCACTTCGGATAAAATAAGCAGTCGGTTTTTTATCAATATAAGCACCTCCTGTATTTTGGTTACTGGATTCTAAAGCGGTAAAAACATCAGCAATACTTAAATTAAGGCCTCTTAACTTATCAGGATCAAGGGCAATTTCGTACTGCTTTAATAAACCGCCGAAACTGTTTACTTCGGCAATACCGGGAGTTCCCAGCAATTGTTTCCTCACAATCCAGTCCTGAATACTTCGCAGGTCACGGGCATTGTATTTCTCTTCAAAGCCCGGTTTTGCATGGATTACATACTGATATATTTCGCCCAGTCCGGTTGATATCGGAGATATTTCGGGATTCCCCAATCCTGCCGGGATGTTGTTCTTTGCTTCGGCAAGCTTTTCATTAACCTGCTGGCGCGCCCAGTAAATATCCACATCATCATGAAAAACGATGGTTACTACCGATAAGCCGAATCTGGAAATAGAGCGTACCTGTTCAATTTCGGGTATGGTAGACATGGTTTGCTCCACCGGATAAGAGATGAGCCTTTCTACCTCCTGAGTAGCCAAAGAGGGGCTGAGTGTGATGACCTGTACCTGGTTATTTGTAATATCGGGTACGGCATCTATAGGTAATTGTTTTAGCGAATATACACCCCAGGCAATAAGCGCGAGGGTAAATAATCCTATAACTAATTTGTTCTGTATAGAAAACTGAATGATTTTTTTCAGCATTGAATTTTAAATTAGGTTAAAGAAAAAACAAGGCAATGCATAACGGAATCATTCCATGAGGATAGATCCGGTGCAATAAAACCTGAAATTTAAATTAACC
>NZ_JBFTIZ010000045.1:0-17597 GCF_056395165.1 Pedobacter sp. 10L46_2 | reverse complement strand
TAGGTGGCTGCCAGACTGAAGGATCATTAGACGCGATATGGCCGGGAGCGATATCTGAATACTCTTTATCAATAATCAATGAAACCGTACTGGTTAATAATGTTTGCGTTACAACCGTTGGTGTACTGCAGCAACAGCATACGCAAAACGGAGAGCAATCGTCATTTGCCAGGCTGTTGTGATCATCGGCATGCCCTGCTTTTGAAACGCTGGTCTGTTCAGAAACTTTGGCGTTGGCGAAATCCTTGCAAGGCGTAAAGCTCACAACAATAATGATCAAACAAATAAGCCAACTGAAGAATTTCACAGCAAACAATTTTTCCAAAAGTATAAAAAATTCTAATATTCCGTATCTTATCCACAAATTCAAACCTGTTACTTTTTAAGAAGATATGATAAGATCAGTCATTTTTTGGAGTGTCGCCTGCATACTTGCAATATTGGCAAGCCTAAAATTTATGGGGTCAAAAACCAAAGCTACCCCACAGCCATCAGATCAACCCAATATCATTGTAATTATTTCCGACGACCATGCTTATCAGGCAATTGGCGCCTATGGCAATAAAATAGCACATACACCAAACATAGACCGGCTTGCCAAAGAAGGCGCATTGCTAACAAATCAGCTGGTTACCAATTCCATATGCGGACCAAGCAGAGCCTGCTTTTTAACCGGCAAGTACAGTCATATAAACGGCTACAAAGCAAACGACGGCAAGTTTAACGTGGATCAGCAACTGCTACCGCGACTATTGAGCAGTGCCGGCTATCAGACCGCATGGATTGGCAAATGGCATTTAGGTACTTTACCGGGCAAGGCATTTGACCATTGGGAAATTATGCCCGACCAGGGATTTTATTACAACCCTGATTTTATCAATAAAAACAACGATACCACCCGAACCGAGGGATATGTTACCAATATTATTACCGATAAGGCAACGCAATGGCTAAACTCACGTGATAAAAGCAAGCCTTTCTTTTTGGTAGTAGGCGAAAAGGCTACCCACAGGGAATGGTTACCAGATATTCAGGATCTAGGTGCTTATGATGATATAGATTTTCCGCTTCCCGCAACATTTTTTGATGAATACGAAGGAAGGCCCGCAGCCAAACAGCAGTACATGACCATTGCAAAAGCAATGGAACTTGATCGCGACCTAAAGGTTAATGTGGATTTTAACAATTTCAATCTTTATAAAAGGATGAACCCTACTCAACGTAAAGCCTTTGCAGATTATTACCAGCAAAAGGTCACCAAAGATTTTGAACAGAAAAAACCATCGGGCAAAGCCTTAGCCACCTGGAAATACCAGCGTTATATGAAAGATTATTATGCTACTGCAAATTCGCTGGACCGGAATATCGGTGAAATCCTTAATTACCTTGATAAAGCAGCGCTAAGCAAAAATACCATTGTAATTTATGCCTCAGATCAGGGTTTTTACTTAGGAGAGCATGGTTGGTTCGATAAGCGTTTTATGTACGAAGAATCTTTAAAAACACCCTTCATAGTAAGATATCCCGGTAAAGTAAAAGCAGGGAGTACCATTAACAATATAGTGGCCAACATAGACTGGGCACCTACTTTATTGGACATTGCAGGTGCTAAAGTACCAGCCGACATACAAGGAAAATCTTTCTGGCCTTTGCTTAAAGGCAACAAAACCGGAAAACCAGATAAGCCTGTTTATTATCACTACTATGAATACCCCGGTCCGCATTTGGTAAACCCTCACTTCGGCATCAGAACCAATCAATACACGCTGATCCGTTTCTATGGAAAGCTTAATTACTGGGAGCTTTATGATGTAAAAAAAGACCCCGGCGAATTGAAGAACCTGGCTGATCTTAAAGAATATGCACTGGTCATGGCCGATCTAAAGAAAAAGCTAAACTCAGCTACCCACGAATACAAGGACGAGGAAGCCGAACAAATTATAAAAAATTTATAATTTGACATTTATTTGATAATATTCCTTATATTCCGTTATTAAAGGGGAAATTATGAGGTTATTATTCATGTTTACATTTTGCCTGTTTGCTATAACTGCAGTAGGCCAAACCAGTCCGGTATCTGATAAAGTAAATGTTGTTTATGAAAAGGATGCTAAGAAGCTGCCAGCGGGAATCCAGCCTAAGTATTTTCTGGATAGTGTGCTAATCGGTTCCTGCCTTCCGCTCTTCAGTCAGGAAGAAATTAAAAACATTAATGTAAGTACTGATAGTAAAATCGGTGAAGTTTATGTAATGACTAAAAATCCCGGGGCATTCAGGTTCATGACCTTAGATGAGATCAAAAACAAATATGTAAAATCTCCATCGCCTGCCACCTTGTATATGATAGATAATGACCTGGTAAAGGGCAATATAGCCAACCTTAAAATTGATGAGAATTACATTCTAAATATTAATATTTTGTCTGAAAGTGATTTTGGTTCTTTAAAAGGAGCTGTAAAAGACATCGACATCATCAAGATCACCACTAAAAGCAAAGAAAACCTGGAGAGAGCAGGCCAGGTTTATATAAGAGGGACTGAGTTTCAGGCAGGGTTATAAAGCTGGGTTACCAGCTATCCGTCCTAAAGGGTTCAGCAGGCAATCCTTCTACGTTATACAAATTTCCCTCTGCTCTGTCTTTAAAGGCATATCTAACAGCGACCGGGCTTTTAACCGACTCACTGCTTACTACTACCGTTTTGCCTTTAATTAATGCTTCGGCTGGATAAAACACCTTATCAATACCGGCGATCTCGAAAGAAATCAGCTTCTGATCATAAGCGGTCAGTCCGTTGGGGATTTCATCAAAGCTCAGCACCGCCTTGTCGCCCGTTATTTCTAAAGATTTATAAACCGGCCCCCTGAATACAATGCCTTGTTTGCCATAAGTATTGTTAAGTGCCCAATAAGCCAGCCTTTTACTGATAATGGTTTTATCAGGCGGATGGATGGTAGTCATACTGCCCACATCAACACTAACCACCATTCCGGAGTTGGGTATCAGTTTCATTGCTCTTGATTGCGCTTCATACAAAAGCGGTATCTGATCCGCATGGTCCTTATACACGTTTGGTGCAATCTGCACATAGTAAAAAGGCCATTCACCGGAGTTCCATAGCTGTCGCCACTGCTTAACCATAGCCGCCATTTTTTTATCGTAAGTAAGTGGGTTCATCCTGTTATTTTCTCCCTGATACCATAATGTGCCTTTAATGGAATAACCAATAATCGGGTTGATCATGGCATTAAATAATACCCCCGGGTTGTTCTTGGCAATTTTAGCGGTATCGGCCGGAATTTTAAAATCATTGAATCCCTGCAGGCTGCTTGTGGTCATCCATGCTTCGATGTCTGTACCCCCAAATGCCGATTGGATAATCCCAACAGGGACTTTTAGTCTTTTCTGAAGTATCCTTGCAAATTGATAACCAACCGCACTAAACTCTTTAACTGAGGCTGCATCGGCACTTTCCCATTTGGCATCCAATTGTGTTTGCGGGGTTTTAGACATTTTCTTTTCTACTCTGAACAACCTGATGCCCGGCTCATCGGCATCCATTAATATCTCGTTAGAATTCAAAATTGGCTGATTGGCATATCCCTTCACGGGCATTTCCATATTTGACTGGCCAGAGCACAACCATACTTCTCCAATAAAAACATCATCCACTACCAGTTTACTGCCATCGTTAAAAGTAATTTTGTAAGGCCCACCGGCTTTAGGAGTGGCTACAGCCAGCCTCCATGTTCCTTCCTTTGTGGTGTTAACGTTGTATACTTTTTGGTTCCAGGAGGTCTGTACGGTTACTTTTGCATTGGCTTTGGCTGTACCCCATAAGGTAACATTGCTTTGCTGCTGTAATACCATGCCACTGGAAATGATGGCCGGCAAGGTTACATTTGCTTTAAGGACTGTGGTATTCCATAAAAGCATTACAGATACCAGGACAATAAAATGTTTTTTCATACCACTAAATTTATACATTATTCTTTTTTAGTTTCACCGCAAATAACGACCATGTGGCCAATAGCATTGCAACTGCTGAAACCTGATAAACAATAGAAAGATCAACCTGAGCATCTTTTAATGCACCACCAACATACACCATTAAACCACCAATAATTGTACTTAGAAAATTAAGGAATCCATAACCTGTGGCGATGTATCTTCCATCGGCCACTTGTCGTAATATCGGCATTAAATTCGCGTCATTAAACCCTCTTGCCAAACCAAAGACAAGCATGGCAATAATGGCGATGCTGAAGACATTTGTAGAGGCCATTAGAAACAAGAAAGGCGCACCAAGTGTAAAACCAATGATGAGCATGTACAAACGGCCCCTGTTATTTTTTCGGGTCCATCTATCGGCCAGAATCCCCCCCACAATTACGCCCACAAAGGAACCGATCTGGATATAACCTGTTGCCGAAATACCGGCCTGGCCAAGATTAAGGTTAAAATGGTCTTTTAGAAACGTTGGCAGCCAGCCATAAACAAGCCAGTTTACAATACCCAATATGGCAAAATAGAACAACAGGATAAAGAAAGAGGCTTCACTAAAAAGTACTTTTAAAGCTCCTGTAAGGCTAATTTTCGGCATTACCTCTTCTTCTCCTTCTGTAACCACAACAGGATCAGGCTTATGGTCCCTCAACACATACAACAGAATCAGGGAATACACAATACCTACAATTCCAAAAACATGGAATCCGGAACGCCAGCCCCACAATTCGGCAATATATCCGCCTAAGCCACCAAGTGCCAGACCTGCATATAAACCACTCATATGCAAGCCCGTTGCAAGGGAACGGGTTTTTCCTTTATGATAATCGGTAATTAAAGCCAGTGCCGCAGGGATATAGCAAGCCTCGCTTACGCCCATTAAAAAACGGGCAGCCAGCATTTCGTGAAATGAGGTGGTAAAGCCGGTCCATAAAGTAACCACCGACCAAACCATTACACTAAAAACAATTACCTTTTTTCTGCTGTACCTATCGGCAAAGTAACCGCCAAAAGGACTTAAAAAACCGTACGACCATAAGAATACAGAGGTAAGCAATCCAAATTGTGCATCAGTTAAATTGAAATCTGTAACAATAGGATCGCGCATCGAGGTAATTAAAATACGATCCAGATAGTTTAAAAAAGCCACTATCCATAGCATGGCTACAATGATCCACGAGTAGAAGGAGGTAGTTTGTCTGGAATTCTTCATTTGTAAGTTGCGATTAATACGTTAGGGGTTCTCACTGCAGGTCTGATTTCGCCACCGGGAATAATTACATTTCCGTTCCAGACTGTTAAAGTTGTAGTTACAGGCGGCCGGGTAGCAAATGCCTTTCCATCAGACGTCCAGGTATTGGTAAGCGTATTATAATTTAAAATTCTATTTGAAAAGCCAGGGTGTTTTTCTTTTAATACCACTGCGCTTGCGGCTAGTTTACCATCATCGCCACCAAATATTTGTAATGAGGATTGCCCTAAAGCATAAGCAGGCGTTGGAGCCGCCGCTACCGAAGTTGGAAGGTCTGCTATCTTCTTCCATCCTGTTTCGGGCTGATACCGATAAGCATCTTTTAAATACTCGCGGCTGCCATCGATCAGTGCTACCCCGCTAAACAGGTAAAATGCATCACCTTGTGCACCGGCAACGCTAAGCATTCGTGGGGCGCCCAGCCAGGTTGGCAATACCTTCCAGCCCTTTTCAATTGCATTAAGATCCAATGCCCAGAAATTAGCTCCGGCAACCTTATCATCTGGTTTCTCAATTCCGCCGGCAACATAAATTACACTTCCAACCAGCGCCGCCGATGTATTTGCAATTGCATGAGGCAGGTTTGGCAAGTTGACGGTTTCAATTTTCCCGTTCTTATAATTCAGCATAAACACTTCTGCACGGTGGCCTTTTTCATTACTGCCTCCAAGAATAATTACGGCATCTTTCCAGTTTATGGAAGCCCCGTAGCCTAATGGATAGGGTAATTTACCTGCTTCTTTCCATTTCCCTTTTGGGTTTTCGAGAACAAAAATATGATCATGCCATGCCTTGGCAGAGCCCGTCCACGGTGCACCGCCATCGGGGAAATTTGCACCACCGGCAACCAGTAATGCGCCATTGGAAACACCGGCAAAAGAACCTGCAAAACCAACGCGATCAGGAACCGGCGGCAGGCTGCTCCATAATAAGCCAGACCTGGAGACCTGCTGCGCCAGCCCTTTATTTAAGAGTATAGTCATAAAAAAAATAAGAAGAAGATTAAAGTACCTGTTCATCATCAGGATTGTTTAACGATATCGAAAAATCCGATCTCATCAAGGGATGTTTTAAATTGTGCCGCTTGTGCATCTGAAAGAGGCTCAAGAGGTAATCTGCAAGCACCTAACTCCAGTCCCTCCATTTTCATGATGGCCCGCTGTGCAGGAATTGGCGGATATTTAACCAAAGCGCGAACCATATTTACCGAATGCAGCTGCATGGCTGCTGCTTCCTCCTGCTTTCCTTCATTGTAAAGCTTTATTACTTTCAAATACAGTGGAGCAGCGAAGGTATAGGTGCTGCCAATAGCCCCCTTTGCCCCTACTGCAAGTGCAGGAAGCAACATTTCATCGTAACCAAAAAGGATATCAAATTTTCCGTTCTTATAATTCAGACAGGCCTGGTATTCATGCAAGGTAGAGGCGGTATACTTAATCCCGGCAAGGTTAGGAATTACCTTTTCTGCCTGCTCCAAAAAGGTGATCATATCCATACCTACCCCGGTAAGGGTTGGGATGCTATAGTAATAAAATGGTGTATTGGGTGCGGCTGATGCAATCTCCGCCATGCTCTTAACAAGATTATCAACACTTGTTGGTTTAAAATAAAAAGCGGCAACAGAAGAAATGGCATCGGCACCAATCTGCTCCGCATGAGCTGCAAGCTTGCGGCATTCCTGAATGGAGCTATGCCCTACATGCACCAGTACAAGGATACGTTTGGCCGCAGCCTTCACATAAGCTTCGGCAATAGCCATCCGCTCTTCAATTGTTAGGTTTGGCCCTTCGCCATTGGTGCCGCAAATAAAAACGCCAGATAATCCATCAGCTATCATTTTGTCGACTATCGTTGGGATAATGTCTAAATTAATTGTTCCATCTTCACGATAAGCCGCAAAAGTGGCGGCTATTAATCCGGTTATTTTGTTCATATATATTAGATTGTTTGTTGATTATTTATTTCTCGTTGGGAGTTGTAAGCCATTTAGCGTTAAACCTTTTAAGCACCATGGAATAATTAAAGTCGTTGCTGGTATTGGTTTCGTACAGGCAATAAATGGTTCCATCTGGTGTAACAGCCACATCAGAATAGCCTGATGAACCCGCATTGATCACTTTCTTTACCGCCCAGGTTTGTCCTTCATCATAACTAACTCTGGCAGTAAGGTTTTTGCGTGGCGGTTTAGGTACGTCTTTGGTATCTGGGTTGATAAAAAGCATACCGGATTTCTGTTTATCCTGCAACCTGATGATGGTAGCCATGCATATTGGCTCGTATAATTCTTCGTCAAATACAGGCTTTGTCCATCCGCTTATTCCATCATTGCTATAGCTGATTCCTCTGCGGTGCTCATCAGAAGTATTTCTGATGTTTACCATCACACGGCCATCATTAAGTTCAATTGCCATGGTTTCACTTGGGTTTTTAAACTCCGGGGTGTTGCCGGCAATGATGGCACCACGTTTCCAGGTCTTACCCAGATCATCACTATAAATTGTAGCAATGCAAGATGGCGCATGGCTTCTTCTTGGTGTAGTTTTAGCAGGATCGCTTAACCATACAGGCACCAGCAGCCGACCATTTTTTAACTGTATGCTGTGGCCCGGGCCAGGTGCCAGTACTTTCCAGTTATACTCTGGCTTGAAGGCCTCAAACGCATAGGTAATGTCTATTGCAGGGCTCCACGTTTTACCCTCATCTGTAGAACGGGTATAGTAAGCAGTAGCATAATCACGCTGATACAGCAGGTGAATGGTACCATCGCGATCTACAATTGGTGTAGCATTACTTGTTGGCTGTCCGCTTTTCCTTGCGGCAATCACTACATTACTTTCCCAGGTGCGTCCTCCGTCAGTGCTTCGGCGCATCAGTAGGTCCATATCAGCCCAATCGCTGGCTGTACCTATCCTTCCCTCACAAAATGCAAGCAATGTTCCTTTTTTGGTTGCTACCAATGCAGGTATCCGCATGGAGGCATATTCCCCTCCGGGTGAAAAGACCAGGGTACTGTCAAGCAATGCCCGATCGGCAGCGCCTTTTCTTGTTTTACATCCATTGCCAATCATGAGCAATACCAAGCTGGTACAAATTAGGATAAAGCAGTTTCTTAGTGTTTTTTGCATTTGGGAAAATATTAAACTTGGTTAGTAAAAACTTCAGGTAAAAGTTCAGCACATTTTTCTCTTACCGACAGTACCTCTGCCTGTGGTATCCATTTATAGGGCCAGCGCAGGCGGGTACTTATAGGCGTCCAACCACCTACAGCCGCCATAAATTTATCAACAGCCTGATTGGAGTATCCTTTATCTCTAATATAAGGAACAATACACTCCTCCATAAATTGCTGGATTCGGGCCTGCAGCTCAAAGGGATCTCCGCTGTGGTTTGCAATGTTATTATACCAGCGCTGTGCAAGCCCCGGATTTAAACAAGCTACATTGGAATAAGCACCATGGGCACCGTTTGCAATTCCCGTGGCCAGATGATGGCCGGGAATAAACACAGAAAACGGGATATTTATTGCATTCATTTCCTTGTACCACTGCTCATCGCCACCAGCAACTTTGCATCCTGCCAGAGGTATACCTGCTTCAAGTATTTCTGCAAATTCTTTCGGCAGAAGTTTTCTTTTGGCATGCGGGGGGTTGTATAAGATCAGCTTTATGGGATCGGCGGCCGCGCATATCACCTTTAAAAAGTCAATGATCTCTTCCATGGATGGCACAAACCAATCGGGCAAAATGATCTGTATGGCAGAGGGCTGCAGTGCCTTAGCGCGCTTAACCCTTTCCAATGATATTTTAGGGCTCATATGCGAGCAGCCAATTTGAAATGGCATACCTGCAGCATTACATTTTGTTGCAAGGATGCCGTTTACTTTATCAAATTCCTGCTCGGTCTGGTTATAGAATTCGCCGGCCGTACCATTAGAATAGATTCCATTTACGTTACTGGCAATCAATACATCAATTTCACTTTCCAGCTGTTCATAATTGATGCCGTCGTCATTGTTGATCGGAAGCAGCAAGGTTGCCCAATTGCCATAAATTTCATCTGCCTTTAGTGGAGTCATTTTATTCTGAATTGCTATAAATTAATATCCTTCTGTTTGTTTAATGTTAGGATTATTTGCAAATACCGTAGTATTTAGCGGCCAGAACAACGGAGTAGTTTTACCAACCAGGTTAGGAACATAGGTATACACATTAATGGTTCCCCCTTTATGAAAACGGACAAGATCGTACCAGCGCTTGTTCTCAAAAAACAACTCACGACCACGTTCATCAAGGATTTCACGCTCTACGTCGCTCTTAATGGTAGATGCTGTATAGTTCCCTGTATTGGCCCTTTGTCTTACTTTGTTCAGGTATTCAATTGCCAATGGTATGTTATTTAATCCGGCGTAAGCCTCTGCCTTCATCAAAAAGATATCCGACAAGCGATAGATGATCAGGTCATTATCAGAAACACGGCCATCGGCGTAGATGTTTCCGGAATATTTGGTGATCCATGAAATTTTCGGACCGCTTGCCTGCAGCTCCGTAATCCAGGTATATGGGATTCTTTTATCATCAGGGTTGGTAAATAAAGCTTTTGATTTTGGGCTAATCTGATAAGCACCCTGTCCATTTGCTGAGGTTTGCGCATAAGGGATTTTATCCAGATTCAATGCCCCATCAACCCCTGTTAGATAAGGAAGTGCATTTACACCATAATTGCCCCCAGCCTCATCCCTTTGAAAGTAAGCTGCCAGTGCCACCTCAGGATTGGTAGCTGCCCTTACCCCGGTTACATTTTTATAATCCTGGTTTAGGGTTAATCCCGATGCTTCTACCTCAGTAATTGCCGCAGCGGCAGCGGTAAGGTCAGCATCGCCACCACCAAGTACTTTTGCATTCCATAAGTATGCATCTGCCTTTAGTGCCATTGCTGATCCATATGCAAAGCGATATTTAGAAGGATAAGCGGTTTTTGAAAATCCACTTATAGCAGTAAAATTCTGGATGGCCAGATCCAGATCTGACTGGATCTGCTTCAAAACATCCACAGCTGTTGCCCTTGGCAGCAAAGGCACATTTTCATCTTCAACTGCGGTAAGCATTAAAGGCGCATCGCCAATGATGCGGGTAAGGTTAAAATAGAAATAGGCCCTTAAAGAATAGGTTTCTGCAAGGATCCTTCTCTTCGCATCCGGATTGCTTGCAAAAGAAAATCCTTCGATCTTTTTTAGCAATAAGTTGCAATGTCCGATGGCTTTGTACCAATCGTTATAATTAATTGCGCCTGAAGAAGGTGTAATGATCTGACTCCACGATACTCCAAACCTGGAATTAAGCGCAGCAACCAGTTCCTCGCTACGCTCAGTGCCGTACACAATATTATTGGCAAACAAACGCATATAAGTATAGATACCGGTAACGTATGGTTCAAAATCATTCTCATTTTTAAAGAATACCTCATCGGTGATACTTGATTGAGGATCTACTTCGAGCAGCTTTTTACAACCAGGAGATATGGCTGACAGAGATACTATGGCTATTATAATTAATGTAATCTTTTTCATAATTGGTTTTTTTAGAATTTCAATGTGGCCCCTAATAAAAATTGTCTTGGTCTTGGATAACCACCCGGATCAAAACCGGTATATACTTCAGGATTTAGCCCTTCATATTTGGTTAAATAGCCCACATTGTATACCGTAGCGAAAATATTAAGCCCCGAAGCTTTTATTTTTTCAAGTACTTTTTTTGGAACATCATAAGAAATTGAAATCTCCCTAAAGGCCAGGAAATCGCCTTTAGAATACATTGCAGATACATCTGAATTGTAACTATTGTTATTTCCAAGCGGCGCGTTGCGTAAGTAATTGCGCTGTCCGAAATCATAATCTGCAAAAGAGAAACGGGCATATTTTTTACCCTCATCACCTTGTTTCTGCCAGATATCCGGACCAATAGCGATTGATGGTGCACCTTCGTTAAATGCCCTGCCCTGGCCTAGTGAACGGGCTAAAGCGCCATTACTGATCAGGTGCCCCATGGCATAATCCACTGTAAACCTTAATGAGATGTTTTTATAACTAAAGGTATTTTGCATACCTCCCATTTTATTAGGATTTCTATAACCCATAAAAACCTGGTCTTTTGTATCAATCACCCCATCACCATTCACATCATCAAAAATATAATCGCCACCACGTTTCCCTACTGTTATCCCCTGCGGAGAAGCAAGGTTATCTTTTACCTTGGCATTCCAGGCTTTAGCCTCCTCGTCTGTAGCAAACACACCCGTTACCCGGTATGCATAGATTGGGTAAGGACGCTCCCCTTCTGCAAAACCTCCTGCTTCTACCAATGAATTGGAAGCCGGATCGAAGATCATATCACCACCTTGTCTGTTCTTCGCGCGACCATTATCAGGCAGTTTAGTAATTAAAGCCTGGTTGTATGCAAAAGAAAAATTAGCGTCCCATTTAAAATCATTTCCTTTAATGATGGCTGCACCAAGTTCAATTTCCACACCTCGGTTGCGCAGCTCGCCGTTGTTAAATGCGATTGACCCAAAAGGAGATTCCGATGGCAAAGGTTTAGAAGCCAGCCTGTCTTTGGTTCTTTTGTTATAATAATCTACAGTCAGGTTAATGCGGCTGTTTAAGAAAGAAGCATCAAATGCCAAATCAGTAGTTTCAGTTGATTCCCAACGCAGGTTATAGTTTGCCAGGTTGGACCTTAAAATACCGGAGCTTTGTCCATAATTAGCTGTTCTGTTATCCAGAACCGAAGCATAGCCCCCATAGGTATCAGTAATACTCAGGTCGCTAAGCCCCGCTGCACCCCAGCTTGCTCTTAGTTTTAAAGCATTAATCGCTTTTACGTTCCAGAAATCTTCTTTATGAACATTCCATCCAATGGAAGCCGAAGGGAAGAATGCGTATTTGTTTTCAATGGCAAAGTTCGAGAAACCATCGTAACGAAGTGAACCACTGAACAGGTATTTAGCTTTGTAATCATAGTTCACCTGTGTAAATGCACTGGCAGATCTGGATTCGCCAATGGTAGTAGCAAAGTTGGTAACATTACTCATCACCACCCCATTGATTACGGTTGTTGGTGGTTCGTTTATGGTATAGATATAATCGTTGCTTCCTCTTTGAGAACCTAAGCTGGCCACGTGATCTGTGTTCCTGATAAAATTAACCCCACCAAGGGCAGTAAAATTATGCACATCTTTTATACTAAAATCGTATTGCAAAACCTGATCGATCATCAGCTGTCTTGCGTTTTTGGTATAGTCATTTTTCTGACGCTGTGTGGACGGCTGCACCTCATCGGCAGGTGTTCCCTTTCTCATGAACAGTTCTTTATAATCATCTATCAGATAAGAAAAGGAAGGTTTAAAATGCAACCCTTTGGTGATGGTCAAATCGCCGGCAACCCTGGATACCAACCTTTCACTTGAGGTACGGGTATCATCATACATCAATGTATGGAAGCGGTTACGAACAGTATACAGCTCACCCGGCATTGGATTTCCATCGTCCTTAAAAGTACGGATCAAAGGCGTAATGCGTGTACCTCTAACCAGCTCATTTTGAAAACCATCTACATAATTAGGCATTACGTTCTGATAGTTTAACATCACATCGATGCGGAAATTATCTGCAGCTTTGAACCCGAAATTTCCAAGTCCATCATAACGTTTGTATTTGGTTCCCACAAAGGTACCTGCCTGATTGGTATACCCCATCGACAGGTTAAAGTCAGATTTTTCGCCACCCCCACTGATAGACAGGTTTTCGTTACTGCTCAAACCAGTGTTCCAAAGCATATCCTGATAGTTGTTATCCGCATATAATAGTTTTGTACCCGGGTTAATGGGATCGTCCATTACTTTCCAGCCTTTGGACAACAGGTTGTCTACGTAAGATTGTCCTTCTACAGATACGATATTATCATATAAGGCAGTAAGGTTAATGTTTTTACCATACTGGCCTTTTTGTGTATAAACACGAGTACCTGCAGAGAAACCACCATTGTTTAACAGGTTGTTTTTATCAAGTGCATCAGCAGTATTTTTAACTGTGGTACGCGCCAAACGCAGGTATTGTTCGGCATTCAGGTAATCGTAATCCCTTGCTGGCGTTTCCCATGTGGTTCTGTGGTTTAGCGCAATGGTCATTTTACTATTCGCTTTACCACCTTTTGTTTTGATTACAATAACCCCATTTGCACCCCTTGCCCCATATATTGCGGTTGAAGCTGCATCCTTCATCACCTGCAGTGATTCTATATTATCAGGATTCACATCATTCATAGACCTGAATACCCCATCAACAATTACAAGCGGAGAACTGCTGTCGGAAGCACCTGTTGAACTACCGCCATTGTTACCCAAACCAGAACCATAAGCGTTAGGTTTGGTACCACCCCTGATGATGATGTTTGTAGCACCTACCCCGGGCTGCCCGGTGGTAACCGGTACCGAAACACCTGCAATTTTACCCTGCAGGGCCTGTACGGGATTTGGACTGGCGATGTTTTTTAGCTCATCGGCACCAAGCTTTGAAATGGCAGCTGTGGTTTTGGTTCTCGACTGCTGTGTATAACCCACAATCAAGACTTCTTCCATTGAAGTTACATCAGATTCCAGCACCACGTCAATTTGTTTTTGCCCGTTTACAGGCACCTCCCTGGCTTTAAAGCCAAGATAAGAGAATACCAAAATCCCTTGATCTGATGGTATTCTAATGGCGTATTTACCGTTCACATCGGTAGATATCCCGATAGTACTACCCTTAAGTTTTACACTAACACCCGGTAGTGTTTCCCCCCCTGCACCCGAAGTAACCTTCCCGGAGATTTGCAGTTCGCGTGTCTGCCCAAAGAGGTTTTTAGTTGCGAAAAAGCAACAGAGAACGGATAGAAAAATAAAAATCCTTTTCTTCATAACTGGTTTAATTTTAATATTTGGTTTATGGTTGTGATGTGCTCAAGGGATGATAAAAACACATCGTATTTGGTTTTATGGTTCTGTACTGCCGTTTAAGATCCAGGCGAGATTGAACTTGTTAAATTCAATAGATTTATTGCTGCTGGCTGAATCATGAACATTTTCATTGTATTCTACTAAGGCACCAATGCAGTAATCGGCGGTTTTTACCATGCTAGAGTAGCCACCGTAAGCTACAGTGCTGTTGGTATAATCGCAATTAGCAGTACTATAAAGTGCACGGCTTCTTGGCCAGGTAACCCCATCATCATAACTGATGCGCACGGTCATGTTACAACGCTGACCGGTTCCGTTGGGATTAAGGAATATGATCCTGTTCGGGTCGTCGGTATTATATCTTAACATGGAACCTTCGCACTTTGGATCGGGCAATGCAGTTACCGTTGAAAAAGCGGGGAAACCGCCGGCAATAGAACCCACTGATTTCCTTCTGGTTTTTGATAAATTCCACTCGGTAGTTCCCGGCCTGTCATTTCTCATCAGGCTTCCATTCATCAATTCCACTATGGTACTTTCATCTGTACCACCGGCAGTTAATTCATATTGCCATGTTGCACCATGATCATCACTATAAATATTTCTTCCGTATGCCGGAACAATCAACCTGCCGGGGTGATCGTATGCTGTTCTGATACCTATACCCGGACCAACACAATCCCATTTGTACGAAGGTGGCGTTAGGCTGCTCGTACGATCTAAGGGAACAGACCAGGTAACACCATCATCATCGCTATATGAAGTATGAATTTTTCTATCGCCCCATGCCTGAAAATCTGACCATTGGGCTTTAAACTCATCATTCCACTCCAGAAACAGCCAGATTCTTCCGTTTACGCCCTGAGTTGGGTCGTAAACAGCTGTTGGATTGCCCCATGTACCAGCGCCACTCCCAACAACTTCACCTAAGGTAGACCAGCTGGTTCCGTTGTTTACAGATCTTTTATATACAACATTGATATCGCCATAATCACTTGGGCTCCATCTTCTGCCTTCGGCAAAGGCAACCAGAGTTCCGTTCTTTGTTTTTATGATTGAAGGAATTCTGAAAGAATGGTATATACTTTCATTGCCTCCGTTAAATACGACCACACGCGTATTCACTGGAGCGGCCAGTACGGCAGCGGCTACCTTGGCTGTGCCTGAGGCTGTTGGTTTTTCAATGGTACTTGCACTTATTGAGTTTTTAGAACACCCGATGGCAAGAGAGACGATGAGAAGGAGACAGCAAGATACGATGACAAGATATTTGCTATCATTTTTTTTGAAGTGATTCATAGCGGTCATTTAATATTTGGTTATAAGCCCTTATGTAGGACATATCAAATGTGGGAACTATTTTTTATAAAAGCAAATATTTAAATTTCATTTATACAGGAACGGCCTCCAAATATAGTTTGAAGGCCGTTCCTGTATAAAGATGTAAAGCAAAAATTACTTTAACCGATCGAAATGAGGCTTAAGATGTGCCTCCATTCCCTTTTTAAAATCAGCTTTTGATCCTGTTTTCAGGATCTGAACCAGGTCCATATGGTTAATTTTTCCTCTTGTTGGCTTCTTTTCCAGGGTAACAACATAGTCGAAAATAGGAAGCAGCATGATTTGAAATCTTTTCAGTGTATCGTTGCCCGACATTTCGTAAAGCTTACCATGAAAAGCAATTTCATTTTTAATTCTGAATGAATTATCAAGGTTCACTTCTTTTTTAGCTATACTTTCCAATTCGGCAATATCCTTATCGGTTTTTCTGATGTAAATCAGATCAGCCAATCCCATTTCAAGTACAAGTCTGAGCTCAAAAATATCCTGAAGCGTTTCCTTATCTATTATCAACGGGTCAAGAACACGCTCAAACGTTCCCAGAATATCTGGTCTGGCCAGCACCATCCCTCTTTTCTTTTTAGTTTCAATCATGCCCAGCATACGCAGTCTGCTCAGTGCTTCTCGTAAAACATTTCTGCTTACACCTAAAGCTTCTGCCAGCTCCAATTCTTTTGGCAACGCATCGCCGGGCAGGAAGGACTTCTTTTTTAAATATTCTCTGAGTTTTACTTCAACAACATCTGCCATCGTAATTGACGCGATGGGAGCCAGATCTTTACTTAAATCGTTAATTGCCATAATGCATCAAAAATGAGATATTTTTTGTTAATATGTACTACAAGATAAAAATATTCTCACTCCACAATTTCGGCAAATTACTTTTTCTCAGCTTAATTTAAAGGCGGTGTATTCAGTGTAAGTATAGGCCAAACACCCGGTCTAGGGTAACTTACTCCTTTGGTTTCGCCTTTCGCAGCATCTGAACCAAAATAGTAGAGCGGATGACCTTTGTACGTTAGCTGATTTTTACCAACAGAAGTTATTACTGTAAAATCTGCTTTTTTTAGTACAGAGGGAATGTTTAAAATCTCCGATTCAAATATTGGCCATACGGCATTGTTACTAAGATCAGGCTTGGTAAAATTGTTTTTGTTAAAAGTATCGGGCGTAAAGGCATACAGTGTGCGGCCCTTTGCATCGGTTAGGTAAACGGTTATCCCCACTCCTTCTTTTGAATCGGCAGTATAATTTTTACCATCGTGACCAACTAATTGCTGGCTGGCCATCATGACAGAATAATCTGGTTTGGCAACAAACCAGATGCCACCTACCCCATCTCCTTTGATCTCGTCTTTGCCCTTATCGCCGGCATAATAATACAGTGGCCATCCTTTATAGGTAGTTTGTTTTGTACCATCGGCCCTTGTGATGGTGGCAATATCCGCAGCATTTAATCCTACGGGAGGGGTCGCATTTTCCGCATAATATACCGGCCATGTGATTAAGCAGCCATCAACACAAGTGGATGCACTATTGGCATCTTTTACAAAACAATAAAGGGTTTTACCTGTACCATCCGTAATAACACTACCGAAGGTTGCCGATGCTGCAAGTTTAAGGTCCAAAGAAACTTCTGGTTCTTTGATCACATCATCTTTTTTCTTTGAGCAGGCAGTAAAAAGTACTGCAGCTAAGCTAAACAGCACAACTTTTTTTTTGAATAAGGGTGACATAGTTGTTTTTTTTAAGGTGAATTAAAGAATTGATTGATAACTAATATGGATTACGGGAAGGCAGCATAAATGGTTGCGCAGAGATCAGAAAATAAATATTTATTTTTAAAGCAACCTATTGCGTAACTTCAACGTACTATAGTTAGTATAGGTGAAAATGGCCAATGTAAAATCGAAAAAATAGGTGCAGGAAATTATTGAAGGTTGCATCAGGAATGACAGAACAAGTCAGTATTTGCTCTATAAAGAATTTTATAGTTATTGTATGGCCATATGC
>NZ_JBFTIZ010000044.1:26603-37651 GCF_056395165.1 Pedobacter sp. 10L46_2 | reverse complement strand
ATAGTGGGTCACTAGCCCTAATTTCTATTTGAGTTCCTGATGAAAGGGATGCAGAAGTCTAAATCGAGATATGAGTCTAAACTCTGAGGAACGAATAGTTTACTTCTGCTTCCTTCTCATTCTAAATTATCAAAAACAAATCTAAAGGACGATAGGAGAGATGACGACGGCCCTTTTGTATTTTTAACATGCCGCTTAAACTTTATCGTACCTAAGCACATAGTGACGGTACAAATGACTAATCCGAAATAGTTGCTCTGCAATGAATAGCAGCACTACTAAAGGCAGCAGTAATTCCATACGGTCCGACTTCCAGAAAACATAGATAAATACAGTTAACAGGCGGGTATACTCTAGGTAGTAAATCCATTTTCTTTGTTCCATTAAGGCTCCGCAGTTAATCAATGTAAGCAGAACAAACATAACAATAAACAACTTATCTACGGTCTCAAAGTAGGGATATAAGCCGGTAATGAACGTTAACAGAATTACGCTGACAATTATTTGTATGTTTAAATAACCTCTGAATTTAAAACGATAAGAAGAGGATGCTTTGTGCTGCAGGTATCTCTTTTCAAGCATTGGCCTGATTTCCTGATCCAGTCTGGAAGGGTGACCAAAGATGATTTTTAATTTGGTCTTTACCTCGGGTACCTTTTTACACGCCGCTAAAATTTCGAGGTAGTAATGGAAGTGCTGCCATAAGAAACTATAACTTTTTACAGGATGTGTAAGGCCATACTTAGGTGGTTCCTCTTCCCTTTGGAATGTTCCAAAGATTTTGTCCCAGAAAACGAATACATCTCCATAGTTCTTATCAAGATATTTCTCATCGCTGGCATGGTGAACCCCATGAATGGAAGGTGTAACCAGAATATATTCCAGCCAGCCTAAATTTCTGATCAGCTGAGTATGGGTAAAGAAGGAATAGGCCCCATGAACAACAAGAATAGCGATCACCATGGTAGGATGAAATCCCAGCAGCGGTATAACGCACCAAAAAAGATTTCTGATCAGGGCTTGAAAAACGGTAATCCTGGCGGATACTGTAAAGTTAAATTCTTCGCTTTGATGATGTACGATATGGGCTGCCCAAAGGATATTTACCTCATGACCGAGTCTATGGTACCAATACCAAACAAGATCTGTAACCAGGATCAGTAATACCCATACCCACCAAACATTGGGTATGCTGAAAAGTGCATAGTTGGTGTAAATCCAAAAGAACAAGCTGCAGAAACTTGCTGATATAAAGAGATTGAGAAGCCTTTCGGCAATACCTATACTGAGGTTGGAAATGGAACTTTCATATTTGAACAAATGCGCCTTTTTTAGCTTTACAGCGATCCCATACTCTAAAAAAAGAAACACAAAAAAAGCTGGGATAGCAAAGGCTAAATAGTTAAAATGACTAATCATAATTTAATTCCTCTTAGCCAAATGTAAATAAATACTACTAAATTAGTAGTATTTATTTTAAACTATATTTTAACGAACCATTCAGTTTCCTTATGCAAGGTTTATACATTCCAAAATTGTATATCTATTGTTTTGCCATTGTGTAACGATTGTTTAAGCGTTGTATGAACCCTAATAATAGCTTAATTATCAGTGCTTTAGAGGTAGCCTTTTTTTGAGGTTAAGCAGGCCAATATCAAGGATTAAAATTTATTTTAATAAAGTCTAGTAAATTAGTAGTTTTTATTTATACATTTGCGACTCAATAGTTGTTCTTGTAATTTACTTATCCAGAAAGACAGAGGGAAAGGCCCTACGACGTCTTAGCAACCTGTACCAGCTTTGCTTGTAAAAGGTGCTAATTCCTGCTCCGCTAATGCGGAGAAAGATAAAATGGTAAAGAGTTGTACCTCTTCTGCATAAGCTGACATCACAGAATGATTAATTATAAACGATTAATTAAAAAAGAGGAGGAAGAAATGAGAATTTATCTAGACAATGCTGCAACCACCCAACTGGACARAGAGGTTTATAAGGAAATTATCCCTTACCTGTTAGAGTATTTTGGCAATCCATCATCACATCATGAAGATGGAAGGATTGTAAAAAGCGCTATTGAAAATGCCAGAAATACCATAGCCGATCTTTTAAATGCTGCGCCTAATGAAATTATTTTTACAAGTGGCGGTACTGAGGCCGACAACACAGCTATATTATCAAGCGTGTATTCTGAGCAGGTTAAACATGTAATTACTACTCCATTTGAGCATCATGCAGTTCTGCATACATTAGAAGCACTTAAAAAGCGTGGCGAGATAAGCCTAAGCTTTATAAATACGGATGATAGGGGAAACCTTGATGTTGAACATTTACAGCAACTATTAAAAAATAAGGAACGCTCATTGGTATCGGTAATGCATGCCAATAACGAAATCGGGAATTTAAACAACATTGAATTAATTGGCGAGCTCTGTTGTAGCAGCAACGCTATTTTTCATTCAGATACGGTTCAGACCATTGGACACTATCGCCATGATCTGTCAAAATTGAAAGCACATTTTATAGCTGCATCAGCACATAAATTTCATGGGCCAAAAGGTGTAGGATTTATTTACTGTAAAAATGGGATCCAGCTTTCCAAGCTAATCCATGGCGGATCTCAGGAACGCAGGCTACGTGCAGGAACTGAAAATATTCATGGAATTATTGGCCTGGCAAAAGCTTTGGAAATTGCATATCGTGATATTGATGAACACGCAAGGTATATACAGAAACTAAAAGACAGGATGATCTTTAAATTGAAGGCCGAAATTGAAGGGGTACAGTTTAATGGAAATTCGGGTGATGCGGATAAGAGCCTTTACACCGTTTTAAGTGTTAGCCTGCCACAACATGAAGGTGCTGATGACTTACTGGGATATCTGGACCTGAATAATATTTCTGTGTCTGGAGGAAGTGCCTGCTCTACAGGGTCGGCATCGCATGTGCTCAAAGCAATTAATGCAGATCCATCCCGTCATACGGTTCGCTTTTCATTTAGTAAGTATAATACCATAGAAGAAATAGATTACACCGTTGAAAGGCTCGCTGCAATTTATAATGTGGTAACCATATAATGTGCTTAATGGTAAAAATTAACATCCTGGCTGTGTAGATTGCGTGGCTTTATGCAATGGTGGAAAGTTCATTCAGCTCGCTTTCTGCAACACGCCGGGATGTTAATTAATAAACGTTTAACAATATACAATAACGGCCAATAGAAGGGCCAATTATAACATAAAAAATAAATACTACTAAATTGGTAGATTTTTTTTGAATTGTTATTTCTAAGCATTACCTTTACATCAATCTAATAAAGCTCCACCCCTTAGTAGATGATTTTTATTGCCAACATCTAGTAACTCCACCATTAATAGATGATTTATAAAGTTTTCTAAAAAATGATTTTTAGAAATATAAATTAACTAGTGATATGAAAAATTTAAAATTCTGTTGTTGTATGTGCATGTAGTTTCTACAGCATTCCCTGATTGATTTTCTTGAATTTATTCGTCAGAATCTAATAGCCAGGCTATTGAGGCAGGAATCGTTATGCCCAAAATTCTCTTAAACAACCTAAAAAACCCTATACAATGAACTTAAAAGATTATCTATTTAAAGCTAAATGCCTGTCGGCAGGTATTTTATTGAGTGGTGCAGCACTTGCAGGAACTAAACCTGAACCTGCAAAATTTATTAAAGAAGGCGTATGGCGCGGCGTATTTACCGTAAGCGAATCGCAGGTTCCCTTTAATTTCGAACTAAAAGGAAAAGACCCTCAGCATGCAGTGTTTACCCTTTTAAATGGCACGCGTCGCGATGATTTCCATGTACAGCTAATTGGCAAAGACTCCATATTCGTTAAAATGAACACCTATGATGCTGCTTTAGTAGCCAAAATAGAAGATGATGGAAGGCTAACTGGCGAATACAGAAGTTTGGTGCCTAATTTTAGAGGAAATGCACTTCCTTTTACTGCAGAATATGGCAAGGCATATCGCTTTGTTGAGCCGGGAAAAGACGTGAAGCCAAAAGCAGATTTAAGCGGTAAATGGGAGCTTAAGCTTTATAGTAAAGAAGCAGTTCCGGCTTCTATTGCCGTATTAAAGCAATCGGGCAATAAACTTACCGGCGTGATAATGACCGTTGTTGGCGATAGCCGCGAAATTGAAGGTACTGTACAAGGTGATGAATTTGCTTTATCTGGTTTTACAGGCCCTAGCCCTTTCATTATTAAAGGAAAAATAAATGAAGATGGAACCCTTTCCGGAGAGCAGGGTTTTGGAATTTATAAGAACATCAAATTTGATGCAACCAAAAACAATGTTGCCGATTTACCAGATCCTTATAAACTAACGTTTTTAAAGGAAGGATATAAAAAGCTTGACTTTACTTTTCCTGATTTGAACGGTAAATCTGTCTCGCTAAGCGATGACAAGTATAAAGGCAAGGTAGTTATTGTAGAGATTATTGGTACCTGGTGCCCTAACTGTACAGATCAGACAGTGTTTTTGTCGCCATGGTTTAATAAAAACCAAAAGCGTGGTGTAGAAGCCATAGCAATAGGCTTTGAACAGAAAGACAGTTTGGAGTATGCTAAATATACGCTGGGAAAACTGAGAGATAAATATGATATCAAGTATGACATACTTTTTGGTGGCCTTGCCGATAAAAAGTTGGTAGCTCAAAAACTCCCTGCACTTAACAAGTTCATTGCTTTTCCTACTACTATAATCATAGACAGAAAAGGTGAGGTAAGAGAAATTTATACCGGATATACTGGTACTGTAACAGGTAAGTATTACGATGATTATGAGAAGAAATTTAATAAAGTGCTAGACGAATTATTGGCTGAACCTGAACCAACGGCACAAGCCACGGATACAAGTAACACCTTAAAAGGTAAATAATAGTATAACCATAAAACTTAAACGATGAATAAGCGCAATTTTTTTAAAGAATTATTATTACTCTCCCTGGGCTTGCTTTTAGGCGTATCTGTATGGGCCTTAGATAAGAACCATGCGGGGAAAGTAATTAAAGAGGGAGTTTGGCGTGGTGTTTTTAATGTTAGTGAAACTCAGGTACCATTTAATTTCGAATTTAAAGGGAAAGATCTGGAGCACGGTACATTTACACTATTAAATGGAACCAGACGCGATGATTTCCATGTAACCCGGCTGGGTAAGGATTCGATTTTTATTAAAATGAATACCTATGATGCAGCACTTGTTGCCAAAATAGAAGATGATGGAACACTAAGTGGAGAGTACCGAAGTCTGGTGCCGGGTTTTAGAGGTAACTCGTTACCATTTACAGCAGAACATGGTAAGAATTACCGCTTTGTTGAACCTGGTAAGGACGTTGCACCGGTTGCAAACATTAGTGGTAAATGGGAACTGAAGTTTTATTCTAAAGAGCAGGTTCCTAATAAGGTGGCCTTGTTAAAGCAAAATGGAAACAAACTTACCGGTGTAATTTTACAGGTTACTGGCGATAGTCGTGAATTGGAAGGCACCGTACAAGGCGATGAATTTGTTTTGTCGGGTTTTACGGGTCCAAGCCCTAAAATTTATAAAGGTAAAATTAATGCTGATGGCACAATCAGCGGTGTAATATCGGCAGGGATTTACGACAATACCAAGTTTGATGGGGTAAAGGATGATAAGGCTGAATTGCCCGATCCATATAAGCTTACCTTTTTAAAGGAAGGGTATAAAAAGCTTGACTTTACTTTTCCTGATCTGACAGGTAAACCTGTATCCTTAAGTGATGATAAATACAAAGGTAAAGTGGTTATTGTTGAGATCGTTGGTACCTGGTGCCCTAACTGTACTGATCAGACTATATTTCTTTCGCCATGGTTTAATAAAAATCAAAAGCGTGGCGTAGAGGCTATTGCTATTGGTTTTGAGCAAAAAGATAGCTTGCAATATGCACAGTATACACTTGGTAAATTAAGAGACAAGTATGATGTTAAATATGACATTTTATTTGGTGGCCTTGCAGATAAAAAGGTGGTATCCCAGAAACTGCCTGCGCTGAACAAATTCATTGCTTTTCCAACTACCATAATTATAGATAGAAAAGGTGAAGTGCGCGAGATCTATACAGGATATACGGGCACAGTAACCGGTAAATACTATAAAGAGTACGAAAAGAAGTTTAATGATCTGTTGGATGTACTGATTGCAGAAGAAGTGCCTTCGAATGCATCAGCAAAATCTAATGATACTTTAAAAGGAAAATAATAGAAATCCCTCCCCCTGGTGCAGACTAAGGTTTGTACCAGGGGATTTAAAACCACTAAATAATTAAACAAAGAATATGAAATTAATACTAACTCTTTCTGCAATTACTGCAACTTCATTATTGGTTCTTACAGGAGCTGTAAAACCAACAAACGCTAACAAAACAATTTTATCTGCTAAAAAAATGGTGCCTGGAAAAGGCGCTGTTGTTAAAGCATTKGTGTTTAAAGTCGACAATGAAGGCAGTAAATTAACCTGGCTGGCAAAAAAGGCTACAGGCGAACATAGTGGATCTGTTAAAGTAAGCAACGGTAGTTTTACAGTAGAGAATAATACTTTAAAAGCGGGGAGCTTTGACATTGATACCCGTACCATAACCAATGCTGACCTTACTGATGAAAGTGCAAATGCAAAATTGGTTGGACACCTTAAAAGTGAGGACTTTTTTAGTGCAGAGAAGTTTCCTAAAGCAAATTTTGTAATCAGCTCTGCCACCAAAACTACAGGCAACCAGTACAATGTTAAGGGCAAACTAACCATTAAAGGGATAACCAACGATGTGAGTTTCCCGGCAACAATTGCAGTAAATGGTAAAAAGTTAACTGCTAATGCCAAGATAACTATAGACCGTACCAAATACGACATTAAGTTCCGCTCTAAAAACTTCTTCGAAAACCTTGGCGATAAAGTGATCTATGATGATTTTGATATCGACGTGGCACTAGTAGCCAATGCTCAATAATTGCATGACTTTACAATAATCATGAAAAAAAGAAATACCATACTTATACTGATAGCCTTTGTTTTCCTGTTGATAACCCAGTTAAGTTTCATGTCGGGTAGCGACGAGATACAGACCCGGGAGCAACTTGGCAGTAAGCTGTTTTTTGATAACATATTATCGAAAGACCGGACAATTAATTGTTCGTCGTGCCACAGACCGGAATTTGCTTTTGCTGATACTGCAGTATTTAGTAAAGGTATTGGAGGAAAACTTACATCCCGGAATTCTCCGGGATTAACCAACTTATCTGGCCGTACTCATTTTTTTTGGGATGGCCGTGCCTCATCGCTTGAGGAACAGGCTTTAGGGCCAATAACATCGCCTGATGAAATGGGCTTAACCATTGATGAGGCAATTGAACGACTTAATAACGATAAATTCTATGCAGACGCTTTTAAAAAAGTATTTAAAACAGCGCCAAATAAAGATAATTTGTTGAAAGCACTGGCTGCTTTTGAACGGACGCTGGAAACAAACAATAGCCCTTATGACCGATATATAAATGGAGATGACAACGCCATGTCAGAAGCCGCTATACGCGGACGACTTCTGTTTATAGGTAAGGGGAATTGTAACAACTGTCATTCAGGTGAAGATTTTACAGCCGATAGGTTTAAAAATATCGGCTTGTATAACGGAAAAACTTTGAATGATGCCGGCCGGTTCAGCATAACAAAGGACAGTACTGTATTGGGAGAGTTTAAAATACCCGGTTTACGTAATGTGGCATTAACAGCTCCATACATGCATAACGGCAAATTTAAAACTTTACGAAGCGTAGTAGAATACTACAACAATCCGTCGGTAGTGGTTAAAGATGGTATTAACAGGGATTTATCATTGGATAAACCCTTGAATCTATCAGGCCAGGAAATGGATGATATTGTAGCTTTTCTGGGTGCGCTTACCGACGACAGGTTCCTGTTGAACAAGTAAAAACATATAACTGACAAAATGTAATATATGCTTAAATGCATGTAGGGGGTATCCTTTTGTCTAAACTTAACTAAATCATAATGAAAAAAATTATACCGGTACTGTTGTTCTTTAGCTTTTTTTATGGGCAAAATTTATATGCGCAAAGGCGCATAATCAAGGGGGTAGTTACCTCAGCAGACGATAATTTGCCTATACCCGGAGTTTCGGTAAGGGTAAAAGGGCTTGATGACGGGCCTGCCACAAAAGAGGATGGAAGTTACCAGGTTACTATTAAGAATGGTCGGATATTGAYCTTTTCTTACATCGGATATGAAACACAAGAGGCAGAAATTGATGGCAAGGAGGTGATAAATATTAGTCTTAAGCCTTCATCAAGCTCACTGAGTGAGGTAAATATTGTTGGTTCAAACAATGCAAACAGAACTAAGCTTACCTCAGCAAACCCTGTAGATATTATTGATATAAAGGCACTTCAGGAATCGGCACCGCAGGTAACCGTTACCCAATTATTGCAGTATGTATCCCCATCATTCCACTCCTCTGTTTCAGGTGGGGGAGATGCCGCTTCGGCAACATCAACAGCGCAGCTTAGGGGGCTTGGTGTAGATCAGTTATTGGTATTGATTAATGGAAAAAGAAGACATAAAAGTTCAAACATCAGCTGGGGTGGATTAGGGAATGGAGCAACGGGCTATGATCTTAATTCCATTCCGACAGGATCTATTGAAAGAATTGAAATACTGCGTGATGGTGCTGCGGCCCAATATGGTTCTGATGCTATTGCCGGCGTTATTAATATAGTTTTAAAGAAAAGTACTGATCAGCTGTCGCTCAGCTCAACTGCAAGTGCGCGCAGACGGGGAGATGGATTAACCACAAGGACCAGCAGTAATTATGGGGTTAAGCTAGGAAATAAAGGCGGCTTTTTGAACGTAACCGGAGAGTTTGCTACCCAGGCAGTATCATTGCCTGTTGGAAACGATGATGCAGGCTTATATATAGGGCCTGCCTATGGTGGTGGTGCCAATACAAGGGGATTTGATCAGATCTATACAAAAGAAATTGATGATGCCATAATAGCCAGCAGAGGTATTGACAGGCATTATTTTGATCAGCGTGGCAGTACAAATAAAGCCATAGATGGATTACTTTTCTTTAATGCTTCTGTTCCTTTAAAGGAAGATGTGGAGTTGTACTCATTTGGAGGTATTAGCCACCGTAATTCACAGTTTACAGCGGTGTACCGTTTGCCGGGTTGGACTGAGCGCAACAATACCTTTATATATCCCGATGGGTTTTTACCGGCAATGGATAACATCATTTCTGATAAGTCGTTTGCCCTGGGCGTAAAAGCAAAGGTAAAAGACTGGAAAGTTGACATTTCAAATGTGTATGGCATTAATGATTTTGGGAATGTGATCAGCAACTCTTTGAACGCAAGTTTGGGCCAGCGTACACCCCGTAAGTTTGATGCAGGTAGTTATAACGCCAGCCAGAATACAACCAGTCTGGATTTTAGTCGCTATTTTGAAAAAGTGCTAAAAGGGCTTAATGTGGCATTTGGCGGTCAATACCGTGTAGAGAGCTATCAGATCATTGCTGGTGAGGAAGCCTCATATTCAAAAGGAGATTTGAGGGCAATTTATGGAGTAGATACAACAGCGGGTGGTATTCCTTATACCACTTCTTTAGGGTTAACGCCACTAAACGGCCTATCGCCAGGTTCGCAGATCCATGCAGGTTTTCGCCCATCGAATGAGGTGAACGTAAACCGATCTATTTCTGCAGGGTATTTAGATTTGGAGTTAAATGTTACTTCAAAATGGTTACTTTCTGGTGCGGTACGTGTCGAGAATTATTCAGATTTTGGAAGTGTGTTTACTTATAAAGGTGCAACACGCTATAGTGTTACCGACTGGCTTGGGGTAAGAGGATCAATAAACACTGGATTTAGGGCGCCTGACCTTGCGCAGTTTTATTATACTGAAACCTCTACAACTTTTCAAAATGGCGTAGCCATAGATCAGGTTACCGCAAACAATGTAAATCCGGCTACAAAAGCATTGGGGATTCCGGAACTAAAAGCAGAAAGATCTAAGGGATATACGGCCGGTTTAACCGCATCGCCAATACCAAATGTGGAACTTACTGTAGATGCATACCAGATTGATATTAAAGACAGAGTTGGTAATACCGGGCGCTTTTCGGCAACTGATACCAATTTGCCTGCCGATGTTAGGGCCTTATTTGTACAAACAGGTACCATACAGGCAAAGTTTTTTTACAATTCATTTAGCACCAGTACAAAGGGTATTGAGCTAACCGGAAGCTACAAGTTCCTGTTCAATAATGGGGCAAATGCTACTTTCCTTGCCAGTGCAAACTTTTTAGATACTAAGCTGACCAAAGTAAATACACCAAAAGGATTGGAAGCTTACCGATATATAATTTTTGATGAATCGGAGAAAGCAAGGGTAACAAACAATATCCCATCGAAGAAAATAACCTTGCAGGGAACTTATAACCTTGATAAGTTTAATTTTTTAGTGCGGGCAGTGTATTTTGGATCGGTAACATCGGTATCCCAGCTTAATGCTAACTTCCCTAAACCAGATTACTACTATCAGGTTTTTAGTCCGATCTGGATAGCAGATATATCTGCGGGATATAGAATAACCCCTACCATACAGGCAACTGTGGGTGCCAATAACTTATTCAATGTTCTGGGTGATTATAGTATTCCTGCGCCAGGAAGCAATATTACACGCAATCCGGGCCCAGGTGGTACACAAGCTGGAACAAATACAGGTATACAGCCATTTGTAAGATTATCGGCTAAGTTCTAATTATAAAATACAGAGATCATGAAATTTTTAAATATAAAGTTCGCAGGGATATTGGGTGTAATTGCTATCGTGTCTACATCCTGCAAAAAAACGGAATACCTGGATTCGGATAATGCCGACAGGCCACCTCTAAGTGCTAAAGTTAAACTGGTAAATGCATTGTCTATTACAGCACCTATTAACTTTCTTGACTTTACAAGGCAGATAAATACCACTTTGATTGTTCATAAT
>NZ_JBFTIZ010000044.1:0-26548 GCF_056395165.1 Pedobacter sp. 10L46_2 | reverse complement strand
TGGAAAAGTACAATACAATACTACCGAGGGGAGTAACACGAGCTATAAATCATCATATGTATTTGGAGGGAGTGCCACTTTTGTACAGGAAACTGATAAAGCTTCTTTTGCAGCTCCTAATGGTCCTATTGCGAGCTATTATCATACTTTATTCGCGGTTGCCAAACGTAAGCCCAGTAAATTGAATCCTGGAAATAGGGATAGTCTGGTATTGGTGTATGATGATTTAACAGCGCCGGTTTCTGGTAAGGCAAAAGTGCGGTTTGCAAACTTTTCTCCTGATGCACCGAATGTAGATTTAGTTTTAGTAGGTAGTGGTGCAGTTTTTTCAAATGTTGCATATGGCAATTTTGGCGATCAGACCATTATAACCTATGATGCAAATGGGAAGGCTCCGGCCACCATACCGGGTTTGAGTTGGAAAACGCTTGGCCCCTTTAAGGAAATTGATGCTGTTGCATCTAAGAATCTTGAGGTTAAGAACAATACGACTCAGGCAGTATTACCTATTGCAGGCAGTGGGTTATCTAACATAACTTTTGAGGCCGGAAAGATATACACCATCTTTATAAATGGAAGCCCTGGCGGAGCCGGGCTAAGTGCAACCATAATTACACATAGCAAGTAACATTGGTTAAAGCAGTCGAAATGACGGAGTGTGCTAGTGCACTCCGTCATTGCTATGTTACAATTGAAATCTAAGATTAAAGTAAAATAACGGTTTAACCTGGGTTCGGGCTGTTTTATAAAGTAGTATATGCCTAAATTTATAAAGAATTAATACTTTATATATGAACCCCCTGATTGTAGCCACAGATTTTTCGGAAGTAGCTGAGAACGCTGTAGAATATGCCGCTGCCATTGCCAAACATAATAATGCAAAGCTTATCCTTTACAATTCTTTTGTAATTCCTACTCATGCTGCAAATACCCTTTTGCCGGCAGCCAGCATACAAAAATTGATAACGGATAATGAGATTCGCTTAATTGAAAGAGCACTATCTCTATCTATCGATTACGATATAGAGGTAGAACATGAATCAAACCTCTCCTTTGTTCAGGAGGCGCTGAAAAGCTTAATAGACAAGCATCAGGCTGCCCTGGTGGTATTGGGGATGAATACTAAAACTTTGGAGCAGGATCTTTGGGGTAACACCACAACATCGGCAATTAAGAAACTCAATCTGCCGGTTATGGCTGTTCCGCTGGGAGCCAGGTTTGAGGGCACCAAAAATGTGCTTTTTGCTTGTGATGTGTTGCGAGGTATATCAGAAAAAGTACTTGCCAATATTAAAGAACTGGCAATAGCACTGAACGCCGAGGTTGAAGTTTTTAATGTAAGTCAGAAGGTTGAAGAATTAAAAACACTAAACGCTTCTTTACCGGAAGTAAGTGCCATTGATGATGGACTTGAAGGCATTTCTTACTATTATAAGAACGTAAATTCCAATGCGGTGATCAAGGAAATAGAAAAAGAAATTATCGATTTCAGAGCTGATCTATTGATTATGGTGCCAAAAAAATATGGATTCTGGGCTTCTATTATTCACCGGAGTAAAACACGCATAATGGCTTCAGGATTAAAAATACCCTTGCTTTCGCTCCCAATTTCCTAAGTTGAATCAGAATTTTTTTATGCTTATCATTGCCGCTTCAAATGAAGTATATAATTCTGTTTTTAATTGTTGCAAGCCATAGTCTGTGCTTTGGACAATTCACAAAGGTTAAGCGTGTTGTTGATGGTGATACTTTCGTAACTGAATCAGGCGAGCGGGTAAGGTTAATAGGTATAAATGCGCCTGAAATGAAGGATTTTTATGGCATTGAAGCAAAGGAACACTTAGCAGAGCTGATTGAAGGAAGAGATATTGAACTAACAAGAGACCATAAGTCAAAAGACAGAGACAGATACTCGAGATTGTTGAGATATGTTGTGCTTAGTGGAGTGGATATAAATGAGCAAATGATCCGTGAAGGATATGCTTACGCTTTACTTAAGTTTCGTTTTGACCGAGCTGCGGTGTACACTGATGCTGAAGCCGAAGCAAAAGATCAGTTGCTGGGAATGTGGAAGTATACTGAAGCCGAAAGAAACGAACCCCAAAATATTCCAGTAACTACTCCTATAAGCAACATTACCCAAATAGACCTATATGAGAACCGCTATGTAATTGGTGGGCTTGTTATAATGTTCATTATTCTGGGTATTAATTATCGTTTAAGAGCTTAGTGATCGAGATTTATTTGTCAGGCATACAACTAACAGGATAATTTAAGATTGTTTAATTAAGGAACAAACATGCCTTTTTTAATACCTCGTTTAAAGAACAAGTAGATTAATTTTCTGAAAAGCGATTTTGACATATTCTTTTTGCCTGAAAATTCATATTTTTAGTAACATTTATTGCGTGAAAGCATCATACACAAGATAAATTCGTAACAAAAACAAACTATTATTTCATATGAAAAGAACCATTACACTGCTCACGCTAGTATTATTCTTGGCAGGGGGCGCTTTTGCCCAAAAAAAGAAGAAAAAAGAGCTTGCCGCTGATTCGCTAAAAAAAGCGATGGCCAAGCCTGCTAAACCAACAATAAATGACAAAATAAAATCAAGTAAAAAGATTGACGGTCTTTTTTCGATGTATAGAGATACCGTAACGGGTAGCCTTCAGATGTATATTAAGAAAGATCAGTTAGGCAAGAATTACATTTATCAAAGTTTCTCGATGGGTGGGCCAACAACTTTGTTTCTTAACCAAAATATGATCAGAACTACCTGGTTGTTTTATATCCAGAAATCTGATGATAAAATTGAGCTTCTTCAAAAGAATACTAATTTTTACTACGATAAGGCAAATCCGGTAAGTAAATCAGCAGATGTTGACGTATCAGATGCAGTTTTTTATAGTGATAAGGTAGCTGCACAAGATTCTTTAGGCTACCTGATTGCTGTAGACGGTCTTTTTCTTGGAGACAAACTGGATCCCGTTAAACCGGTTTTTCCTCCAACTTTGCCTCCGGGGGCTGTATTTAATCTTGGAAACCTAAATACCTCTAAATCAAAGTACCAAAAGATACGCTCATTCCCGGGAAATACAGACGTAGTTGTGGAACTTGCTTATGATAACCCTGTGCCTTTAAACGGGGGAGGAAAAGACATTACTGATGCCCGCTATGTAAGGGTTAAAATGCAGCATTCTTTTCTTGAAGTTCCTAAGAATGATTTCCGCGCCCGTCGTGATGATCCAAGGGTAGGTTATTTTGGATCCGAAGTAGATAACCTGACTTCTTTATCACCTGCACCATATAAAGATTTTATTAGCCGCTGGAACCTTAAAAAGAAAGATCCGTCGGCGGCATTAAGCGAGCCGGTAGAACCAATTGTATTTTGGATTGAGAATACTACCCCGCTAGAGTATCGCCCGATTATAAAAGAGGCAGGTGAGAAATGGAACGAAGCATTTGAGAAAGCGGGTTTCAAGAATGCTGTTGTAATGAAAGAAATGCCTGATACGGCTAGCTGGGACCCGGCAGATATTGCTTACAACGTAATCCGTTGGGTGTCTTCGGCATATCCTTCTTATGGTGCAATAGGCCCAAGTTTTTATAACCCATTAACTGGCCAGATTTTAGGCGCCGACATTACTGTTGAATGGCGCTCTGGAGCAGGTACAATTATTACAGACGATCTTTATAACGGTGGAAATTCTGCTTTAAAGCTGCCTTGGGAAAATCCTATTGAGGCTGCTTCTTTAAAATCAGGTCAAGGGCATAGTTTCGATAAAAACCATATGGCTTCTTGTACATTGGCCCAGGAGCTAAGTATGCAGTATCAGACTGGTTTAACAGCAATTGAAGCGTTGGATGCTGATGTTCCAGAAGCAAAAAGAGCAGAAACTGTCCGTGAAATGCACAAACAATTCTTATACTATCTTATCATGCACGAAATGGGACATACGCTTGGACTTAATCACAATATGAAAGCCAGTCAAATGTTAACCCCTGCTCAAATGAATGATGTAGCGCTTACCCGTAAAATTGGATTGCAAGGATCTGTAATGGATTATCCTGCTATTAACGTAAGCAGCGATCGTAGTAAACAAGGTGATTATTATACCACTAAAGCGGGTCCATATGATTTATGGGCAATAGAGTATGGCTATACTCCATTTAGCGAGTCGGAAGAAGAGGCCGGACTAAATAAGATTTTAAGCCGCAGTACAGATCCACAGCTTGCATTTGGTAATGATGCAGATGACATGAGAAGCCCTGGAGGTGGTATCGATCCAAGAGTGAATGTTAATGATCAGACTAATGACATGGTTGCTTACGGAGAGGATAGGTTTAAATTGATTAACACAATGATGCCAAAGCTGAAGTCTCGTTTTAGCAGAACTGGTCAGAGCTATCAGGAGTTACGCTTACGCTATCAGCAGCTTAACGGACAACGTGCAAGTATTGCAGCGGCGATAAGCCGTTTCGTTGGCGGTGTTTATGTAGATAGAAGTTTTGTGGGACAGAAAACTACTGTTGCCCCATTTACGCCTGTTCCTGTTGCTTATCAAAAAAAGGCAATGGCACTGTTGGGTAAATATGTGTTTGCTCCTAATGCTTTTGATGCAGATAGCCCACTATTCCCTTATCTTCAAATTCAGAGACGTGGATTTGGATTTTTTGGAAGTAACGAGGACTTTAAGCCTCAGAATACATTCATGTCTATACAGTTAAGTACGCTTGCCCAAATTCTACATCCAAATACGTTGACGAGAATAAACAATAGTGGGCTTTATGGTAACACATATTCTGTAGCAAGTGTAATGAACGATTTGGCGAATGATATTTTTGCTGCAGATCTTAAATCGAATGTGAATCTATTCCGTCAAAACCTACAGACTGAATTTATAAAAGCTTCAGCAAGCATCGTTTCTTCACCTGGCGGATATGATAATGCAAGTAAAGCTGCGGCATTATCTACCTTAAAAAAGGTAAAAACCCAGCTTGGTGGTGCGGTTTCAACAAATGAACAAACTAAAGCTCACCGTACAAACCTGACTTTTTTAATTGATAAAGCTTTGGCAGTTAAATAAATTTGTAATTGCTTTAATAAAGAAGCCTGCGCCGATATCGGTGCAGGCTTCTTTATTAAATTTGGTCATTGATCTTCAATACAGCATTGTCCAATTCTCCTGCCGAGATTTCTAGAAAATTAACTAAGCCCGTAAGGGTCTCCTGGTCGCCAATTGAATCCTTTAATAAAGGGATAAGTCCTAGCAGATTAGATAGAGGTCGTCTTACTTCGTGAGAGTTGTGCCAGGCAATTTCTCTAAGCTTTTCATTCTGAGCTACGAGCTGCTCTTCATGTTTTACTCTTACATCTATATCCTGCATTGCTCCAAGCATTCTAAGCGGGTTGCCGGAATCATCGAAGATTAGATAGCCGCGATCAAAAACATGTTTGTAACTGCCATCCTGACAAAGGTATCTGTATTCTGCTTTCCACTTGTTCCCTTTTGTTTTTATGATTTTCTCAAATTCATAAATGATACGGGCCTGATCGTCGGGATGTACCCGGGACATAGCCCAGAAGGAATTGTGAATAACCTCATTGTCTTCATGCCCAAAGATCTCTTTATACCCACTCATCCAGGTTAATTTGTCATTGGCTATGTCATAATCCCATATCACATCATTGGTGGCCCTGGTAACCGTATTGTATAGGAGGACTTGATCGTTTAACTGTTTCTCATGTGCAATAAGTTCATTTTTATATCTTCTTTCTGTATTTAAAAGGCTACTATAATGGTAGTTTAAGCCTATTACTGCCGCTATAGCAGTGCCAATTAAAAATATAAAGTTTTTAAGGTAGTATAAGTTCCTTAAATCAGTTGCCGGGTATTGCCGATCAAGCCAACCGATAAATTGCGAACCTATAAGTAGCCATGTTCCACCTAAAATTAGATAAGTGATGACGATTCTGATTAGTGCGTTGTTTTTCAAAATAATTAGAGCTGATTTATTGTAAATTTACATTTTTAGCCTTATGAATCAATTCGCATTAATAACAGGAGCAAGTAAAGGAATAGGACGGTCAATAGCCATTTCGTTAGCCAAAAGAAAGTTTAATCTTTTACTTGTGGCAAGGTCGGCTCCTGAACTTAATGCACTTAAACTGGAACTTTCCAGCCAGTATAATGTTAGTGTGGAAGTTTTCGCATTAGATCTGTCTGTACACGGAGCTGCAAAGCGCGTAACGGAATGGTGTACTGACAATGCTTTTCCTGTCTCAGCCCTTGTTAATAATGCTGGTTTTGGCGTTTGGGGCAAATTTGAAAGCCTTTCTATAGATGAACAGTTAAATATGTTACAACTTAATGTAACGGCACTCACCGAACTTACTTATTATATGCTTCCAATTTTAAGACAAAACCAGCAAGGTTATGTGCTTAATGTTTCTAGTACGGCAGCGTATCAGGCAGTGCCTACATTGGCGATGTATGCGGCGTCTAAATCATATGTTTTGTCGTTTAGCAGGGCCATTAGATATGAACTAAAAGATTCATCCATATCAGTAACGTGTATTAGTCCGGGGCCTGTTGGAACTGGTTTTGCCGAGAGGGCAGGACTCTCAGTTATTAACGATATCGCCGAAAAATTTAATATGGATGCAGATGTTGTTGCGGAGATTGCAGTTAAAGCGATGTTAAATCGGAAAGCAGAAGTAATACCTGGTTTCACTAATATTATATCGGCATATGCGAATAGAGTCTTACCAAAATCACTTATTGAGAAGATAACAGCCGGCATCTATAAAATCAAATAATCCGGAATCAGAAAATATTTTTTAAAAATAAATGCTTGGTATTCAATATATTTTATATGTTTGTAAAATAAACTACTAAACACATAGACTATGTCTATTAAAACAGGTAACAACTTTTCATTAAATCACTCCATGGCAATGCTTCAGATGATGAAGCCCATGCAGTGTTGTTGCTGTTAATTTCTTAGGGTCGCATGCACCCACCTCTGATTTCAAATATTACCTTCTTTTAATTTTTTATAAAATATACCTATGGCAACTTCATATCCAAAGTTTTCATTAGCTGAAACTTTAACCGCTGAGCAGAAAGACTTTTTTAATACAAACGGCTTTATTCATTTCAAAAACTTTATAACACCTCAAACTGTAAAATCAATTGTAGATGCTTCTCTGGAAGTGCAAAAAAAATGGTTAGAAAAGGATGTAAGTAAAGTTAATGGCGTTCCAATTAAATATGGACGTGATCTCGATGGCTCTTCTATAGTACAACGATTTGCATTTATTAACCAGCATCATTCGGCCTTTAGTGGTCTTTTACTTGATCCAAGACTAAATGGTTTACTTGAACTTGCTGGTGCAGGTGCCAGATTAGGCGACAGTGAAAAAGACGGAATGGTTTTTAATCATTATGTAAATGGCCCGGATAGTAAATTCACAAAAATGGGGTGGCACACTGATGGCTTAAGAGATGTTTTTTATGGGCAAAAGCTAAATCCAATGCTTAATGTGGGAATACATCTGAATAATCTGGAACCTGAAAATGGAGGTTTAAGAATAATTCCAGGTACGCACAAGCAAGGACTTTATCAAATGCTTTTCAGAAAAAAATATTTTCTTGACCACGATGAAGATGCTGAAGAAATTGCAGTAGTACCTGAGGTGGGCGATCTTACTATCCACGATGGAAGATTATGGCATCGTGTTGCACAATCTACAGTAATTGGTGAGCAAAGTCGTAGAAGGGTAATTTACATTCCAATTATTGCAGGCAAATATGCTCCTAAAAATGAAAATAGTCCAACCGTGTTTTACCAGCGTTTTGCAGGTATTGTTAAATAAGTAGTCATGTTATTCTTAATCATCATAAATTATTTGATAAGGTCGGGCCGACTGGATAAGCCTATTTTGTTTGTAAAAACGGTATATAAAAGAAGCATCGCAAGATAGATTGCAATCGTATTTTATTCTTATGTTTACTATAAAGTAAATGTTAATTTGATCTCAAATGAAAAGAATATTATTGCTGCTTACCATTGTTGTTACTCTTGGATCTTTTACCAAGAAGGAAATTACATGGACTGCTATTGGTGACTCCATTACCTATTTAAATGAACATCAGGACGAAACGGGTAACCGGGTTACCAGCGGTTACATGACCAGGGTGGTAAGCAAGTTGCCTAATATTCGTTACATTAATCAGGGCCATAATGGTTGGACAGCTGTTGGTATTGCCAAGGAAATCGAAAATCTTGGCCTCCAGAAATCCGATGTATATTCAGTTTTTTTAGGTACAAACGATTGGTGGTCAGGCCAACCATTAGGAACTTTAAATGACTATATCAATAGCACTGGTCTCAAAACAGTTTACGGTTCGTATCGCATCATTATTAACAAGCTTAAAACCCTTAATCCTGATGCCAAAATTATTCTGATTACTCCAATGCAACGTGTAGATTTTGTATACATAGCAAATAGTAATAATAACGCATGGGGCTCTTATAAGGAGAAAAAGGGACAGATGCTATCGCAGTTTGCAGATGCTGTTAATGAAATTGGCCGTCATGAACATTATAAAGTAGTGGACTTATATAATAAAAGTGGCATGGAGTTAAAAACCCTGGTAAAGTATAAAAGATTAAAAGATCCTGAAACAGGAGCTTATAAGAATTATAGCTATCCTGATTTTAAGGATATTCCTTTTAATCCTGATACTGATGAATACCCTTATCCGATAGAAGCAAGTGACAATACTTTCGATGGCTTACATCCCTCAGATAAAGGTTATCAGATCATAGCGGATATGCTAGTTAAAATCATGAAGAAATATTAAAAGGCCAATTTATTGTTTAGAAGCTATTAACTCGTTAGTTAGCCTGTCTGTTTTCTGGCAAACAAAGTTTTCAAAGCTTATGTTTTCGATCTTATTAGCTATATAAGTATGTGAATCTGCAGTACCACTTAATTTTAAAGTCGATTCTCCTTTAAGAATGGTATACATGCTGTTTGCATTGGTTCTTACGTTGGCGGTAGCATTATCATTTAAAAAGATTTGCAAGCAAGTAAGATTAAGTTCACCTCTGGTAACTACTGATGCATTACCTGATGCCTGAATTCTGTTTAAATCTTTTACTGTAACTATAATGGTAACAGGATACCTATCGGTAGAATTGATTAGTAGATTATAACCTTTTCTGGCGATTGTGGTTTTCGAGGAATTATAGTATTCGTCAATTCTGACTTCTTCCTCCGAGCCTTTCACTAAAATGACTTTTACATTTCCACTAATAACAACCTTGTTAAACGTAATAGTGCCTGTTTTAAATGAAAGTAGTTGAGTACTGGGATTTGCAGCAAAAGTTGAGATAGCGGAAGATGTTAAAATGATTGCTGTAAACGCAGAAGCAAATAGAGTTTTTGTAAGGGTTTTCATGACGGTGTGTATTTAAGATTCTTTGATTATTTATCAATAAGATGCTTCCGTCAATAAAAAAGTTGCACAGCTATTATCTGTTTTATACCATGGGGCATTAAAATACGACGAACGGTCAAAAGGAATCGACCAACTAGAAAAGAAAATTATAGAATTGTTTGCGACCAGAAATGGTTTAAAATAAGAAAAGGGGATAGGCCTTTCGACTTACCCCCTTTAAATTAACGCTCTCGGGGGCAAATGTAATAAATGTTTAAACACTTATTTATCATGGAATTGTCATCAGTTAAATACTGTTAAAATTTTACCCGTCTCTACAGAATGTATTAGTTTCGTTTATAAATGGAAAATGTAATGCTAAGAAGTTCTATCTTTTTGTTTTTCATGTTGTTATGTCAGGGTGTTTTTGCGCAGCTAATAAAAGGTAAAGTAATAGATATCCAAACAGAACGCCCGCTCGGCGGTATTTCAATACAATTAAAATATGCAAAAAAGATAAGTAGCGCTACTGGTGATTTTTCATTAATTGCCTCTGCAGCAGATACTGTATGGTTTTCAGGAATAGGCTATGAAAGAAGATATGTTCTTGTAAAAGATTGGAAGTCTCCTCTAATGACAATTGGACTTAAGCCAACTTCTTTAGACCTTGAAGAAGTTGTTATTTTTGGTCAACGGAATCACAAAGCAGATTCACTAAAACTAAGGAAAGATTTTGCAAGAGAGTTCAATTATAAACCTATTGGTATTAAAGATGTTTTTATAAATTCTTATCAACCCAGGGGCCGGTTTGAGTTTGTAAAGATTGACGTATTGCAATTGGTAAGGTTATTAGGGCGAAAAAATGATATTCAGAATAAGCTAAAGAAAAGACTTCATGAAGATGAAAAACAGGCTTACATAGATTCAAGATTTGGAAAGTCTTTTGTTTCATCGCTTACTAAGCTCGAGAGCGATTCTCTTGATTTATTTATAGAACGATACAGGCCTACTAAAGAAGAGTTATTGGAGCTATCTGATTACAATTTGATGTTGAAGATCAAGTCGGATTTGAAGACGTTTAAAGAAAAGAAGAACTAAACCTTAAAAATAAGGCACAAAAAAAAGGTAGTCTTATCCAAGCACTACCTCTTTTTAACCAAATATAAACCCAGTATGAACGGGATCTTTTTCTTTAAGACAATAATCGCACCATTGTCTGTTTTAATCGTTTAATAATCAGCTACGCTGTATTAACAATACAAATGTAAGAATTATTTTTAGATAGTGTAATAAATACACTAAGTAATTTTTCAAATGACAATACTATGATAATTCTATGCATAAAAAAGGAGGCCATAGCCTCCTTTTAATGATCTGATAAATATTTTAATATTTGGTTTTATTTTAGATCTGTGATTTCTATCGTGAAATCGAGTACTGAGTTAGCAGGCACAGGACCGTTTCTCACATTCCCATAAGCGTAAAAAGAAGGGATAATTAAACGAATCTTACCTCCCTTTTGAATTAACGGAATGCCAATCTGCCATCCACCAATTAAACCACCCATTGTAAATACAGCACCGTTTTTAGAATCAAACTCTGTTCCATCTAGTAATCTTCCTGTATAATTTGCAGTAACCTGTGTTGTAGATACATACTCTATATTTCCTGTGCCAGGTGCAATGATTTGATAAAAGACTCCAAATTGTTCGTCCTTTTTTGTGACAATATTGTTTTTTGTTACAAAAGCTCTAATAGCATTTGTATCAGTTGTAAACTGAGCAATTGGATCGTGGTTATCTTCTACGGAATCTTTTTTGCAAGCTACAAGGCATCCTGCCATGCAGATGAAAAGTAATAAATGGTTTATTTTGGTCATGATAATCAAATATATGTTTTTTTAAATCATTACTTGAAGTTAATAAGTCGTTTTAGCAAAAGCAAACGTCTGTTTTTAATAGATTGAGTTTATTAGCTTTGACAAGTAATAAACAGAACCTATGAAAGAAAATAAATATGATAATCCTGCTTTTTTTTTGCAGTATAGCCAAATGACTCGTTCAGTAAAAGGGTTAAAAGGAGCTGGCGAATGGCATGTTCTTCAAAAAATGCTCCCTGATTTTAGAAATAAACATGTCTTAGATTTAGGTTGTGGCTTTGGCTGGCATTGCCAATACGCTGCAGAACATGGTGCTAAATCAGTGCTAGGAATAGATTTGTCAGAAAAAATGCTGAATTCTGCCAACGAAATGAATAAATTTTCATTTGTTGAATATAAGAGAATAGCAATTGAAGCTTTTGATTTCCCTGCTGATTCTTATGATGTTGTACTCAGTTCCCTTGCTTTCCATTATCTGGAATCTTTTGAAGAGGTGTGTCGTAAAGTGTACCAAACGCTTTCTACCGGAGGGGTCTTTGTTTTCTCGGTTGAGCATCCAATATTTACGGCCTATGGAAGTCAGGATTGGATTTACAATGAGGCGGGTGAGCGTATTCATTGGCCGGTTGATAAGTATTTCGATCAGGGAATTAGAAAGGCAAAATTTTTGGGAGAGGAAGTTGTCAAATATCACAAGACTTTAACTGCCTATATTAATGGGTTATTAAAAAATGGATTTGAAATAACGGCCCTGGTGGAACCAGAGCCGGATGAAATATCTTTAAAGACTATTCCTGGAATGCAAGATGAATTACGCAGGCCTATTTTTCTTATTATTTCAGCATTAAAAAAATAAAGTTGGGGGATTGGGTTTTAGCAGTTTTAGTTATTAAAAACTGCTTTGAATGCATTTCTGCAATCTTTACCTATTTCTAAAGGTAGTCCATCTTTTAGGTAAAGTTGAATTTCACCTTCAGCGGTATAGAAATAACGAAAATAGTTGTTAATCTTATCCGGTGCTCCGGTAAATGGGTTGTTCTTTGTACCAAACCATCTAGAATATTTATTATCAATCTCTTGAAGCTTTTCTTCAAAAGCCAGTTTTTTCTTGTCAGTAGTTCCTACCTGCGTTTCGTTTATAATTTCGCTCATATTTTGAATAACGCACAAGATACATAGAATATATCTATTGCTATGATAAATAGGCATTTATAGCTGCATTGTGACAGCTAAATGTTATATTTCTATAAATCCTTATGCTTTTACTTTTTAATCGCGATTAGATCATTTAATTTATTAAACATTTTGATCCAGCTTTGATAAGCACCTGTTTGTTTCGCGTCCTCTTCAGAAACAGTTTGATGGATAGCTAATTTTGTCTGATTTCCAATTGAGGTAAAAGTCACTGTAGTAATGGTTTCTTCTGGCCAGTCTTCAGGTTTTCCGGCAGCAACAGATGCTATTGACTCGCCGTTTTCATTCGTAAGAATCATTGAGAAAACTAGTTTTTCGGGAAATATAACCTGATCGTAGACGCCCTTTATCCAACAATCTCCATGTATAGGATCATGAATACAGGAGTGAAATGTACCACCCTCCTTTACATTGATGTACTTGAATTCGATGGTACAGCCATCAGGTGCATACCAGTGTTTTAATTGCTCTGGATCTGTCCAGGCATTAAATACAAGTTCACGTGGGGCATCAAAAAGATGCGTAATGAAAAGTTCTTTTTTAGATTGTCCCATCTTCTTTCTGTTTAGTTTGTATTGTTTGTAGGTAATTGTCTAGTTTTTCAAATTTGCTGACCCATTGTTTCTTGGATTGCTCAACCCAGTCAGCCACTTCATTTAGTTTATCAAGCTGAGGCTCACAAAATCGTTCTCTGCCTACCTGCTTAATTACTACTAATCCACATTCAGTGAGGATTTGTATGTGTTTGGATATTGCTTGTCTACTAATATTGAAAGCCTCGGCTACAGCGTTGAGATTCAAAGGCTCTTGTGCTATTCTTTGAATAATTTCGCGGCGGGTAGGATCAGCGATGGCTTGAAATACATCTCTTCTTGTTATCATTTTGCAACTATATGGTTGCAAATATAGATGCAATCATTTGATTGCGCAATATTTTTGAAAAAATAAATTCAAAGCGACGACCTTACCTTTTTAGATGCTTTATGAAAATGGTTTGATTTTTGTCCACTATTTAAAACTATTTTAATACCCTCTGGTCATGATTAAAACGCTAAAACTTCAGAAAGCAGTAATTGCCTTTATATTGGGCATACTGGCGCTAATTGCTTATAAAGTGATGAGTGTGAACAAAGTGGAATCAAGTAATTACATGTTGTCGTTTGCAGGCATTTTATTTATCGCAGGAGCATTGATGCTCATCTATCCCATTCTTTTTGCAAAAAAAGATAAAGAAGGGTGTGTAGAACTTGATCCTGAAATACAAGAAGAAATGGTTGCAGCAGAGGCACAAGTATCCACAACTGAAGAACCTGTAACTGAAAAAGTTGTGGTAAACGAAAAAATGGGAGAGGCTTAAACCACCCCACCCATGTATGGATCCGTTATCGAATCTTCTCCTGTTTCAACATGTCCTGCATATTGCTTTGAAAATGCATTGTAACCCTCTAATTGAATTGTAAAATCATACCAACCTGAACTCTTTTGAAGGTCAATAATTAAAGTTTTTTTACTTTTCGTACCTAATGATATCGATCTGGTGGCATCGCTTTTATAAACATTGTCGATTAAATTTATCTTTAAATCCTGATCACCCTCATTTTCAAGAATAAGTTCAATGTTGCCACTTGGCTTTTTGCTTAAAAACCCTTTAACCTCATAATGGCAGTTAGCCTTTAGCGAAGGGTCATTTTTATCACCTTTAAACGCTCTGAAAAAACCATTAGGAGCACTTATACATAAATCATATTGCCCATCCCCAAAATTTTGCAACGTTAGGCGGTCTAGAATTTTGTCTCCATTTTTTACTGCATATGCCCAGGTCTTTCCTGCCTGCCCGTTATATAGATTAGTAGTGTATACATTAAAGGGTGCTCCGACTGGCAATATTTTTTGCCCGAAATTGCCTCTGCCTGCTTCTAGCCAAAGTTCTACTTTGGTTTTAGAACTATCAAGATTACATTCTGCAAAGAGTTGATACGGTAAAGCGCAAGCCTTACTTGTTCCTCGTTCTTGTTGAGGTAAATAAGCCCCTGAAGCTATTTCAGTTTTTGATAAAGGATTTGGCTTAACCTGTGCCGGCTTATTTTTTGCATTTTGAATATTGGTAACAACTTCTTCTCTTTTTAAAGGTGCTGGTGCAACAGATGACATCCCTGTTGAAGGCCTGAAAGCTGATGTCAGATCGCCACAAATTACTCTTCTCCAACTGCTAATCATATTACTGCGAATTTTCTTCCCGGTTTTTTTGCTAAGTATGTTTTCTAAAAACATGAGTGAAGAGGTGTGGTCAAAAACTTGCGAATTTACATAGCCCCCTTTGCTCCAGGGAGAGGCAATGATCATTGGCACACGATAACCTAATCCAATAGGGCTATCTTTTTCTAGCTCATAATCGGCATCAACAGAAATTCCTTCAGAAACTTTTCCACTCGATGGGTCGTTAGGTTTTGGAACTACATATGGAGGGATGTGATCAAAGTACCCATCATTTTCATCATATGTAAGGATGAAAACTGTCTTTTTCCATACTTCGGGGTTCTTTGTTAAAATGTCAAGCGCTTCAGATACATACCATGTTCCATACAACGGTGAACTGGTATGATCAGAGAATCTTTGCGGAGCTACCAGCCATGAAACGGTGGGTAGTTTGCCATTGTCAACATCAGAGCGAAACTGATGGAAGATATCGTTTTTCGGGATGCTGATGGTTTCTTCGTGTCCCCGGTCATTAGTAAAGGTAAATGGAGCAAGTTCCAGATAGTTAAACGGCGCATTTATATTGCTGGCAAATGCTTTGTCTATTAAATTCTTTTCACGGGTAGATAGCTTATTGTATTTTTCGGTTACCTGTGCTGCAGTGAGGGCAGGCTTACTTGTCGAATCACCATTCTTTCTGAAATATGCCGCAAGCTTAACGTTGTAGCGTTTTACATACTCAATTGCATTGTCCCCGTAATTACCTAACCAATCATCTACATTGTCACCTTGTAAATCTGCTGTCCATATTTCATTTTGGTAGATCTTCCAATCAATGCCATTATCTTCTAATACCTCTGGAAATGTATCCCAGTCTACAAAAGCACCCTCTCTTGATTCTGCTTGAGAATTGTTTACAGCTGCTACCGAACTCCCGTTTAATTCAGGCCGAATGTTACCTGTCCAGAAAAATAACCTGTTTGGAGTAGTGCCGGTAAGAGATGAGCAAAAATTATGGTCACAAATTGTAAAGGCTTCGGCCATTGAATAATAAAAAGGAATATCTGTCCTGTCATAATATCCTAAAGACATAAGTGATTTTACAGGTACCCATTTATCATACTTGCCGTTGTTTCGGGCAGCAAGCTGGTCCGACCAGGAGTGAGGCAGCCCACCTTGCCAGGTAATCTTTGTTTTATTAATGTCTACATGAAACGGGGCATAGGTTTTACCCTCATTATCTTTTTGTAACCAGACCTTATCCTTATCAGGAAGTGTAAAAGCTCTTGGATCATTAAAGCCACGAACACCTTTGAGCTTACCAAACATATGATCAAAAGAGCGGTTCTCCTGCATCAGGATTACAATATGCTCTGCATCATAAAATGTAGATCCGGGATCTGCTTCGATTGCCATTGCCTTTTGGATAGACATAGGAATTACATTGGGTAAACCCACTGCTCCAGATAATAGGGCAGCTTTTTTAAGAAAGTCTCTTCTTGAGTTCATAGTGGTTCATTTGTATGTTGTGTGTTTGAACCAAATGTAATAAGAATAGAAATAAGTTGGTAACCGATAGATTACCCCTTTAGCGCTTTCCAGATCAGGTCATGAATTTCCGTCGCCTGTACATTGCTGTTGTTTAGCTTTTGATCCGTAATTAAAACAGGGTGAAACTCTGCAGGTGTGTTGATGCTGCCATGTGAGCCCTTAATTAAGGTGGCATCTAATGGAATAACATCCATTACATAACGGAAACCTGCTTTTTTTCTTAATAGCTTGTATGCCGCACGCGGTTTAGAAGACATGAACATTTCAACAGGGTCATACCCTGGTTTTTTATGAATATCTACGCACCTGGCATAATCAGGAGCTTTTGCGTCGTCAAGCCAGAAATAATAAGTAAACCAGTTTGCCGGTTCAGCAACCAATACAAAGTCGCCCGCCCTTTCATGGTCCATTCCATATTTCTTTTTGCCTTCCTTATCTAAAACCATAGCAATGCCAGGAGTTTTTTCAAGAATAGTTTTTACCTGGTCGGTTACCGTTGGATCATTGATGTAAACATGTGCAACCTGATGATCCGCAACCACAAATGCTTTAGAAGCACCCGCATCTAATAATTCTAAACCTCGCTCTACACGAATCTGCAACAGCCCGTTTTCTCTAAAGATTCTGTTTAGGTGAATCGGTTTGCTTACCGGAACAATCCCGTATTCGGATAGAATAATGATATTGGCTCCTTTTTTTTCATAAAATGTTACCAGGTCCTTTACCAATTCATCTATCTCGCCAAGTTCTTTGCTGATTTTATCAAAGTCACTGCCGAATTTTTGCAGACAATAATCCAGATGTGGCAAATATATTAAGGTAAGGGTAGGATTGTAAAGATCCTCAGTAATCATAGATGCATCAGCAATCCATCGGCTAGACTTTATATTTGCACCTGGTCCCCAAAATTGAAAAAGCGGAAACTGACCTAATTTATCCTGTAAAATATCGCGTAATTCTGCCGGTTCTGAATAACAATCAGGAAGTTTTCTGCCATCAGCTAAATAGTTTGGACGTGGAGTTACACTGTAGTCAGCATTTGAATACATGTTGTACCACCAGAACATATTGGCGCAAGTAAAATTAGGATCTTCTTTTTTTGCCTTGTCCCAGATCTTCTCTACAAGCACAAGCTTGTTTGATTGCTTCCAGAACTTGATTTCCGAATCCATATGGTCGTACCATCCGTTCCCGACAACACCATGTTCTGTTGGCTGTCTTCCTGTTAAATAAGTTGATTGTACACTGGTAGTTACAGCCGGTAGCATTGGTGCTATTGCACCAAGGTTTTTATCTTTTATGTATTGTTCTAAAAAGGGAGTATGCTTGCCAATAAGGTTCGAGGATAAGCCAACAACATCTATTACTACAGTTTTCTTCATCTTAAACATTTGTTTTAATTACCCAGTTCAGTTCATTACTGATAGATTGGGCAATCGGTAATTTTAATTGCTCCGGTAATACCGGTAATACTTCCCAGGTATAGGTTTCTACTTCCAGATGGTCAGTAAAAGGGGCATTCTTTTGAAGTTCCAGAACAGTGGTAATATCATCCTGAGTAGATTGTAATAATCCGATCTCTTTAATTGATATTGGTACATGGAAATGTGCCCTCCATTGCGTGGCTTCCTGATTTTCAAAGTCTTCAAGAGCAGGAGTAAGGTCCGAATAACGAATCAGCCCACCATCTTTCTTTAAGGCAACTACCTGATGCAGATAGGTTGGCTCATTAAACGTCTGAAAGCTGTTCTTTATGATTTCTCTATCTGCTTCTGATTTATCAAGATTTGCTTTTAAAGCAGCACTGATCTGTATTTTGCCTACTTTAATGCCTTTTGCTTCAAGTTCTTTTAGAACCTCATCATGAGCTTCATAGCCTATAGCAAAGTGACAAACATCATAGCAAAGGCAAAGGTGTTTTTTAATTAATGATTCGGCTTCAATGCCAGCAACATTAAATGAACTTTCAATTGCCGGAATGCCAAGTGGCAGCAAATCATTCTCAAACCAATCTATAAATTCCCTTCCGGTTTCAAGTATGCCATCAGGCTCAGGTTCCAGATCAAGGTGCATAATTTTACCAGTTTGCTCGCTAATTCTAATCAGTTCTTTTATAACCGCTATTACATTCAAGGTAGCAGTGCGTTTTGCCTGTGCAAAATCGTCAGCAGTTTTAAACCAGTGCCTGTAACTAAGTGGCGATGTTGAAATCCCCCCATTCATACCTTCAGGTAATAGAGATTGGAGTATATTAAAAAGTCTGATAGTATATTCTCTGCGCGCGTCTGTTGTCCAGTCAGGTGTATGTACATCTTCTTTAACCACTGTGCGGTGAAATTCTCCGTAAGGGAAACCATTCATGGTAAAAACATAAGCGGCATTTTCCTTAAGCCACTGCTTAAATTCAGCCAAAGCATCTTCTTTAATCAATTCAAGACTAGAGATATTTGACAATCTAAGTCCTAGTCCAAGTGGTCCGTTTGGTGAAACAGATTGTTTGATCACAGGGAAATTCTCTTGTAACGCTTTAAAATCATCATCCCAGTTTTTGCCCGGATGTATGTTTGTGCAATAGGTTAAATGGCCAGTGTTGACTTTCATTATTATTGGTTGCTTATAGGTAAACCAGCGTGTGTACTGGTAAAGTTTAAAACATAGTTGCTCGCTTCCATCAATAACTGGTGATCCATCTGATGTACCTCTTTCCCAGTACCCAAATCAGTAAGCAGGGTAATGGTAAGTTTGCCGCCAAGATGTTCCTGAAATTCTGCCAATCCACGAAGTATTGGAGATTCAGAATCGTTAATCTGGATAAATGGATTAGAAATGTCAAAAGACAGGTGAATCAGTACACTTAATATGCGCTGTAATTTTTCTTCTGTTAGCATTCCTGTCAGGAAAGAATAGGTGCTATCTAAAGCAATACCCATTGCCACAGCTTCACCATGTAAAACGCTGAAGTTACTTAGCTGCTCTAGTTTATGTGCACTCCAGTGGCCAAAATCTAGTGGCCTGGCCGATCCTGTTTCAAATGGATCATCACCGGCAATATGGTTTAAATGCAATTGAGCACAACGTTTGATCAGGTAATTCATCGTATCCATATCCCGTGCAACCAGTTGTGCCGCATTATCTTCAATCCAGTAAAAGAATTCAGGATCTTTGATAAGGGCAACTTTTACTGCTTCAGAAATACCCGAACGCCAATCTCTGTCACTTAACGTAAGCAAAAACTGGTCATCGTTAAATACTGCCGATGGCGGTGCAAAAGTGCCAAGAAAGTTCTTTTTACCATTGTAATTGATGCCATTTTTAACACCAATACCAGAGTCGTTTTGCGAGAGTACAGTTGTAGGGATACGGATATGTTTAATACCGCGGTGCGAAACTGCAGCCGCATAACCAACAAGATCAAGTACGGCGCCCCCTCCAATGGCAGCAATGTACGAATGCCTGTCAATTCCATAAACATTCACTGCTTCAACCAGTTGGTCAAAAAGTGCAGTGTCATTTTTTGATGCTTCTCCGCCCGGAACAATCATGATGTCCTTAATCAGCTCCACATCTTTATGTTGCTCAAAGTAAGCCTTAATTGATGGTACAAGGTCAGGATGAGCATCGGCAACACCCTTGTCCAGTACGAAAAATATTTTGCGCAAGGCCTCTGAAGGCTTCTCCTTAAAGAAGTTTGCCAAGATAGGATTGCCTGTATCAAATAGCGAAGCAGTGAAGTATATTTTATACTCAAATTTTACACTAAACGACTGTTCTAAATAACTCATAGTTGAAAATTCCTGACTAAGTAACAGCGAATGCTTTACTTAGTAATATTGATAATGGTAATAAAATAACAATTGATAGGGCTACTTTCCAGTCGGCAAAGACGCTAGCCCAGGCAGCATTCATTAATATTAATGCAATAACACCTGCTTTTACTGCCTTACCTATATTTGGCCCTATTGGATTTTGTATGGCTTTTAACAGCGGTATAAATATCATTAAAGCAAAAGGTACAATAAATGCCAATGTGATGCGTATATCGCCTTTTGTGGTGGCGAAAAAAAGAATGCTGGCAATTACAATAGCGTAAAGTATCGCAGCAAAATAAAGCATATTTTTACTTCCTCCGTGTACTTCACCTCTGCTAATCATGGTAATAGACGCAATATAGATAATAGGTACAAGGGCTAAAAACCACCATTGTTGCACCTGAGAGCTAATAATACTTACGCCTAGCAATAGGTTTAATCCACGACATAACCCCATATTTAGTGGGCCTAATATGGAATGATGTTTAGCCCATCTGTTATAAGTAAGGCATGCAATCATAATAGACACTGCAAGTACTGATGTTGTGGTGCCAAAAAGGTTGGCTGCCGCAATTCCTATAAAGAAGAATACTGCGCCAAAAATAGTTGCTGCTTTTTTGCTTACTAATCCGCTTGGGATTGGGCGTTCCGGACGTTCTATCTTATCCAGATCGGCATCATAAACATCATTAAAGATAATGCCGCCACTGTACAAACCTATTGTTGAGATGCAAAGCAGTATAACAGGTAGCTGTAAAGTGCTCCATCCCGTTAATGAAAAGGAACCCGAAATAGCTATGCCCGCCAGTACATCTGCAACAGAAGTAACAACATTTGCAGGCCGCATTAGCCTTATATATCCTAATAGTTTTTTCAATGTATACCTAATTAGGAAATGATGATAGAATTTTTATCTATTCTTGGTTGTTGCCCGCCACGCAAAATCGAATTGCTTTCAAATTTCTGACTTTGATCAATGTTTTTAACTGAAATAAAATCGTTCTCATCAATTTGTCCACTTTGTGCAAATGCTGTTATAGCATTTCTGTAACTAACCAGTTCAATATCAGTAAGGCTAATTCCCGATTTTTTCATTAATGCCGCAGTTTTAGGTACTGCAAGTGGATCCGAAATGCCCCAGTCTGCTGCTGAATTGATCATGATTCTTTCAGATCCATATTGTTTTACCACCTCTACCATGCGCTCATTGCCCATTTTGGTAAAAGGATAAATGGTAAATGCGGCCCAAAAGCCTCTGTCCAGAACTTCCTTAACAGTTTCCTCGTTATTATGATCTACAATTACCGAATATGGAGAAAGTCCATGTTCTATCGCAATATCCATACTACGTTGCGTGCCTTTTTTCTTATCTCTGTGTGGTGTGTGAGAAATATTTTTCTTCGGCAGCAGTCTGATCATCAAAACCAATTTCGCCAATACCAACTACCCCTTCTTTAAAAATAAAGTGAGGAAGTATTTCCATTACTTGTTCTGCCAGTTTTTCGTTATTGGCCTCACGAGAGTTTAAGCCTATGGTGCAATAATGCTTAATACCGAATTGTGACGACCTGAATCTTTCCCAACCAATAAGGCTGCTATAATAATCGGTAAAACTGTCTACTCCTGTACGCGGCTGACCCAGCCAAAAAGCCGGCTCTATTAAAGCTACAATACCTGCATCGGCCATAGCCTGGTAATCATCTGTAGTACGTGAGGTCATGTGTACATGCGGGTCAAAAAATTTCATCCCGCTGATGTCATTTAAATCAAGAGAAGTTTGAATTTTTTCTCCTTCATTTCTTTCCTGAAAATTATCATTACAGCACATAATTCAAAATTTATATTTTCTGATTTTTTTGTTCTATCAATTTGTATATCTCCGGATTAACAGTTCTGTGAGCGGCTAAACGTTCTTGTACATAGTCGCTTAAAGTATCCGATAATGCCTGGTTGGATCTCTCCTTTAATCCAATGATGTGATTAACGTCTTTCTCTGTAAAAAATGCTTTCAGCACCAATTGGTTCCATGCCCCTTCTGAAAGGAAATGAGCTGGGTATGGGTTGTGGTACATAATGGCTTCCAATACGGTGCCAATATTGCTGCGTATTCCATCCTCACATCTGGCAACCCATTCTTCAGCATAAGCTAAAAATGGCAAGGCAGAATAAAGTGCAATTTGCTCGTTCATTTCAGAGGCAATAAACAACCCGTTTATCTTTTTGATATAGGTTTCTTTATGCTCATCTGGAACCTGCATCAATAGCCAAACACGAGAAAGCCTGTCGGCAGTCCACCCATTTAATGAAAAACCGGGTAGTAGCCCATCTATTTTTTCCTCATCCTCTGTCTGCACCTCTATCGGCTTTTTTCCGGCCAAACGTGGCAGATGCGAAAAGGCGAGGTTTAATTGTATTGATTTTTCTTCTGTCTTAATCAATTCAATCTTATTCTCCAACCACAACAAGGCATCACTGCTAAGGTTTTGTTTAATGATTTGCAGAAAAAGATCATTAAGGCTTTTTATCCCTTCTATATCTATCAAAAGCATGATGTTCTTTTTTATAAATTGACAGCTACAAAATAGTTGATGGCAAGTGCACCGCTTATAATCAGAAGACCAAAGAACTCTCTGGTTTTCTCTATATAAGGCTTGGTGGCCTGCATACTCTCAACTAAGCTTGGGCTTCGGTACTTCATTATCCAGTCGCGCACTCCGTCTTTTGCAAAAAAGAGGATGATTGCGTAAATAAGATAGAAAGATATGGCAACAAGATATACGATGGGATAAAAAAGATTAAAAATGGCAAATCCACAACAAATGGAAGCCACCATATAGATAGGCACCCAAAGCCATGAGTCTTTGTCATTAAGGTTTACATACGCAAATAGTATAAACGCGATGCAAAAAATAGAGTTTAAAATGCTAAGTAGCATAACAATGAAGATTAAATTTGTGTGTGTATTTAATTAACAAATACAAATAAACAGATAATTAACTCGATTTAATAAGGTCGTATTGTAAAAAAAGAAATAGGGTACACAAAAATATTACTTTCAATGTGTTGGTTTTTATGTAATTTCATTGGTAAAGTCTCTATTTTAAGGAAATTGTTATGAAGAATTTTTTGAGTTTATCTTTTGTAATGTTGCTGGCTCTATGTGTTAATGCACAGCACAAACTGGAAAAAATATGGGAAACAGACAGTATAATTAATCTGCCTGAATCTGTATTGCCTGATGTTAAGGCCGGAGTATTGTATGTATCAATAATGGGAAATAGCCCCGATAATAAGGATGGAATTGGTGGGGTAGGCAAACTGGATATGAACGGAAAGGTGATTAATTTGGATTGGATTACCGGACTTAACTCCCCAAAAGGGCTTGCAATACATGGCAGCAAAATGTATGTTGCTGATTTGACGGATGTGGTAGTGATCGACATCCCTACAAGTAAAGTTGAGCTGACTATACCAATAGAAGGATCTAAGTTCTTAAATGACGTTACGGTTAGCGATAAAGGCGTGGTGTATGTTTCAGACTCCCGGACAAAAAGAATCCATCAGATCATTAACAATAAAGATGTTGTCTATATGGAAAATATAGATGGTGTTAATGGACTCAAAGCAGTTGGCGACGATCTTTATATCGCTGGTGGGGGCAAGAACCTTTTAAAGGCCAATGCAAAGAAAGAGATGATCAAGATTGCAGGGCTGCCTTTTGGTGGAGACGGAATTGAGCCAATTGGCAATGGCGATTTCTTATTCTCATGTTGGGGTGGTTATATCTATTATGTATCTGCCAATGGCACTTCCGAACTATTGTTGGATACGCATCTGGAAAAGAAAAACACTGCTGATATTGGATACGATCCGGTTAAAAAAATAGTTTATATCCCTACTTTTTACAAGAAGAGCATAATGGCTTACCAGTTAAAATAGATTCCTTCTATTGTGCACTTAATTGCTTAACTTGTTCAAGCATATCATCAAGTGTCTTTCTGTTAAGTGCTTTGCCTGCAGTTATCACAGCGAAGATCTTTTGAGTTGCACTTATATTGCTCAAAGGATTTTCGTCTAATAATAGTAAATCTGCTTTTTTCCCCTCAGCAATACTACCATACTCTTTTTTGCCAAGAAAATCTGGTGAATTGATAACAGATGCCTGTAAAGCCTGTAATGGGCTTAAACCATATTTCACAAGCAATTCTAATTCTTTATGGAGACCAATACCAGGGTAAGCGTAAGAATTTAGATAACCTGCATCCGTACCGGCTAATATTTTTACACCTGCTTTTTCCAGAAGCGGGAGTGTGGTTACAGTTTTTTCAAACAGCTGATGTCTGAAAGCAATAGCTTCTGCATCATCTTGCTCAACTCTTTTTACACGGCCTTCATAAGTTTTTTGTAAACCTTTTCCTATGTACTGCAGGTAGCTGTCATTTTTATGATTGTCTTTCTCAAAATAGGTAAGGATATAGTTTAGGGAAAGTGTTGGCGTAACATACATGCCATGCTTAGCCATATTTCTGTAAGTTGATAAGGCAGCGGTTTCATCAAAAGTTTCCATAACTTTTTGGTTAAACGCCTTACCTTTCAGGGTGCCTGCTGCAACTTCAGCTGAGATCTCTTTTTCTACTTTTGATCCGGCTTTAAGTGCATAGCCCAAATGCTCAACAGAACTTAAACCTGCATTTGCTATTTGTTCCATTGTTAAGGCACTTGGGATGTGTGCCGACACCCGATATCCACGCTTACGCGCTAGTTTTATAGCTTCTAAAAAGAGATCGGGCTTTAGCGTATTATCTGTTATTTTAACAAAATCGACACGCATTTTTTGTAAAGAATCCAGGGCTTGCTCTATCTCTTTAGTATTTCCAACTTCAATATCACCTTTCCAAACAGATTTATACCCTTCTAGTTTAGGTCCAGAGGTGAAAATGGATGGACCAAGTAGTTTCCCTGCTGCAATTTCATCTCTCCATTGTAATACACTAGGGCTAATGTCAGCTGCTGCATCACGTACGGTTGTAATGCCATAAGCCAGAAATAGCGGTAACAGGTTCTTATTTTCATTGATTAAAGAATCGCCACCACCAAAGTGCATATGCATATCCCAAAGGCCAGGCATCAGATACTTGCCTTTTGCATCCAATATTTGTTTTGAATTGTATCCGCTGATCAGCTTTTCATTAAATACGTTAATGATTTTCCCATCTTTAATAGCTACGGCTTTTCCGGAAATTATTTTGCCTGTTTTAACATCAATGATATTTGCAGATTTGATAATTATATCAGCGTCTTTTTTCTGTGAGAATACGCCAGAGGCCGCTAAACAGAAGAGGATAGAGAATATTAATTTTTTCATTAGGAAGGTTATTTCTTAGCTGCTTCTTCAAGAACAGCTGTTATTTCTTTAAAATTTCTTTTTTTGGCGTGGCTAAGTGCATCAACGCCTTCTTTATCTTTAATGGTAATGTCGCAGCCGGCATTTACCAGAAGCTGAACAATTTTTACATATTTATCGCTTCCATCACCAAGAATAACGGCTTCCAGTAATGCTGTCCACCCTAATCTGTTTATATGATCAATAGGATAGTTTTTGTCTTTTAGTAATTCAGTAACTATTGCAATATGACCCCTTTCGCATGCAGGTATTAACGCAGTACCATTATACCGATTAAACACTTTATAGTTCGCGCCCGCTTTTAAGCAAAGCTGAAGTATTTCGAGATAACCGGAAGCCCCGGCGTATAGAAAAGGGCTGTTTAGCATATTGTCTTGCTGGTTTACATTAGCTCCGGCATCGATCAGCATTTTTGCCAGCGTAATGCGATTGCTGTAAGTAGCATTCATTAAAGGTGTTTCTCCTTTGCTATTTCGCAGCTCAACGTTCTTATTTACAGAAAGCCATTGCGATAGCTTAGTGCTGTCGTTTGCCGCTATGATTTTGAAAACCTCTAATTCGTTTTGTTCCATGTTTTTTTTCTGCGAACAAGCATTCATTGCAATGCAAGTAAGGATGATGACAGATAAGATTCGGAAATTCATATGCAAATTTAGTTCTTAAAGCCTCAGCTAAATAGGACTGATTATCATAATAAGGGTACTAATTATTTGTTTTCCGAAATTGCTGAGGACTAACACTCGTATTTTTCCTGAAAAATCTGGAGAAATAAGAGGTGTCGTTAAACCCAAGAGAATAGGCAATCTCTTTAATATCAAGGTTTGTTAACGTTAGCATCCTTTTTGCTTCGAGCAAAATACGCTCTCGAATAAGGTCTCCGGCAGTTATTCCTGATTTTTTCCTGCAAATCTGATTCAGATAATTAGCAGTAACGTGTAGCTCTGCAGCATAAAATGATACCTCGCTATGCGCAGCGTAATGCTTATCGAGAAGTGCAAGGAAATTGTTAATCAGGCGATTGTCGGTAGTAGAGTCCTGCAGATCAAAGCAGTCTGAATACCAT
>NZ_JBFTIZ010000043.1:0-26741 GCF_056395165.1 Pedobacter sp. 10L46_2 | reverse complement strand
GGGCTATTATACTTGCTTTTGGCGTATTAGGTTCTTTATTGGGATTTACTTATGCTTATTTCAAAAAAGCTGTTTACACCGCTACGACAACCTTTGTTTTGGAGGATGGGGGATCAAATACAGCAGGAGCGTTAGGAAATCTAGGTGGATTGGCATCCATAGCTGGAATTGATATTGGTGGGAGCGGAGGTATCTTTCAGGGTGATAATATACTTGAGTTGTATAAGTCACGTAGTATGATTGAGAAAACATTACTAACTGAAGTTCAATATGAAAACCGAAAAGTACCATTGGTAGACCTTTATGTCGAATTTAATAAGCTCAAAGAGAGCTGGGATAAATCTACTAATCTAAAGAACATCTATTTTAAAAAGTCATTGAAATATAGTCGGTTACAGGATAGTGTTTTAGGAATTATTGTTCAGAGTATTAATGCAAATATTTTAAAGGTTTCAAAACCTGATAAGAAATTAAGTATAATTAAGGTAGAGGTTAAGTCTTCAAATGAATTTTTTTCCAAAGCTTTCAATGATGAGATTGTTAAAAATGTAAATGATTTTTATGTCCAGACTAAGACAAGAAAATCATTAGATAATATTTCTATTTTGCAACAAAAAACGGATTCCGTAAGGATGGTTATGAATGGGGCAATCTATAAAGCTGCTGAAGTAGCGGATGCAACTCCTAATTTGAATCCAACTCGCCAAACTCAAAGAATTGCACCTGTGCAGAAATCTCAGTTTAATGCTGAAACAAATAAAGCTATACTTGCTGAGTTAGTTAAGAATCTGGAATTATCTAAAATTTCTCTTCGTAAAGAAGCTCCTTTGATCCAGGTTGTTGATTACCCTGTCTTTCCTTTGGAGAAAGATAAGTTCGGAAAATTAAGAGGGATTATTGCGGGAGGGGGAATAGCAGGATTCCTGATATGTTTAGTTTTAATAGGCAGAAGGCTTCTGAAAAAAATTCTAGAATAAAAGATATGGATATTTTAAACTTAATTGGACGTAGGCAAGAATTATTCGAAAATGACATCAATATTTGTGAACAGGAGTTAAGCGATGTTGTAGGAATCTCTAAATTCTTAGTTATTGGAGGTGCCGGTTCTATCGGTCAAGCTGTTGCAAAAGAGATCTTCAAAAGAAATCCATTAAAACTTCATGTGGTTGATATTAGTGAAAATAAGATGGTAGAGCTGGTACGTGATATTAGAAGCTCTTTCGGATATATAGATGGTGATTTTCAGACGTTCGCGCTAGAGATGATCGGCAAAAAGGCCGCGCATCTGGCGAGAATGTAGTATACGTCCCAATAGAATATTCCGCCATACAAAATGTGATGGATAAACTGTTTTCAATTGATCTATGTATTAAATGAGCTAACGCTTATTAAAAAAAGCAATGTAAACGAATTTAAGAAAATTAAAAAGATAGTATTGCCGGAAGAAAGAAGTGTTGATATTGATACAATGGCAGGTTGAGTTCTAGCCGAGTATTATTAAGTATTTTTAACAAATAGAATGAAATTATTTAAGTCATTTTCCCTTTATACTATTGCCTCCTTTACAGAAGCAGCGATAGCCTTTCTTCTGCTACCGCTCTTCACATTCTATTTAACCACAAAAGATTTTGGGACTTTGTCTTTGCTTACCTCAATTTTTAGTTTTACTATGCCGTTAGTTGCCCTTGGGGCTCAAGGGGCAATATCGGTGGCTTATTTTAGAGAAGATAAAGCTAATTATCCCAGTTATTTTTCTTCTGCTATTTTTTCGCCATTTATCTCAACACTTATCATTTTCTCATTGGTTTTTGTATTTGGTTCTTTTATAGGGAATTATCTGAAGATATCAATATATTGGATCATGTGTGTGCCTATTTTTTGTTTTCTGTCTTTTTTTAATAATTTGGTTTTAGTAGATTTTCAAATTAAGAAGGAACCAATTAATTATGTTGTCTTTAGCCTTTCATCTTCTACCATAAATGTTTTGCTCTCTTTATTATTGGTTATTGTATTCAAATTTGGGTATGCTGGTAGGCTTCTTGGACAGTACTTTTCTATTTTTTTATTCTCTCTTATAGGAATATTCATCCTGTACAAGAAAAGAAAAATCCTGATCAAACAAATCAATTTCAAATACGTAAAGGATGCCTTATGGTTTGGTTTCCCGTTAATACCTCATGCTATAGGTGGGATGGTTATTAATATGTCTGATCGTTTGTTTATCGATCATTTTTATAGTAAAGAGCAGTTAGGGATTTATAACATTGGATATGTGATCGGATCTGCCATCTCTATTTTGAGTACCGGGTTTGCTCAGGTAATTGTGCCTTTTAGTTATGAGTTATTTGCTAAAAATACGGTGGCATCTAAAATAAAGGTTGTTAAAGTATATTGGTTATTTATAGCACTTCTAGCCTTTGTTGTTTTTTTTGTGTGGTTAGTTACCCCTTTAGTGTTTAAATGGTTTATCGATCCGAAGTTTATAGAAGGAAGTAAATACGTAATTTGGATAACTGTCGGATATTTTTTTCAGGGTCTATATTTATTATTTGCTAATATTATTTTCTATCTAAAGAAAACCAAAGTATTGTTTTATGTTTCATTCTTAAATGTTTTTGTTAACCTGAGTCTTAATTATTTTCTAATTCCCTGGTTAGGACCGATAGGTGCAGCTTATGCAACGTGCATAAGTTTCTTTGTGTTCTTTGTTACAGTTGGGGGCTTTTGTCATAGTGTTTATCCATTGCCTTGGTTAGGAGCTTTTACTAAAACAACAGTAGATTATGATGAAAATTATAAATAAAATTTTAGCGAAAGTGCATTCTATTCTAAAAGGGGCATATCACGCTAACTTATATGATAGTTATAGAACAAGCTATAATATCCATGAGTCTTTTTTCTTTAATGGAGAAGGGATATTATTTTATGGCGATGGAGAAATTAATATTGCTGAAAATAGTTATATAGGACGGTTCTCCATAATTCAGATTGGCAAAGGGGAAAAAGTAGAAATTGGTAAAAATTGTAGCATTGGACCATTTTTGAAAATCTGGACAAATACCGCTGAAGTAGATTCAGATTTTAATTTTCCGGATAAAAAACTAAGTAAGTTTGGGAGCGTGATAATCAAAGATGCTGTATGGATCGGTGCGAACGTCTTTATTTCGCCGGGTGTTACAATTGGATCAAATGCCGTTGTGGGTGCAAATGCAGTTGTAACTAAGGATGTTCCCGACTTTGCTATTGTTGGTGGCATTCCGGCTAAGGTGTTAAGATTCAAAAATATAAATAAATATGGAGATTTCGATAAAAGCACATAAGATGTATATGTTCTGTGTGTTTTATTTTCTGAAACTCAAAGAGTTTTGGTTAACCCTATCTCCTTTAATTTTAAAGCATGAAAAATAGCAAGAAGTCATTAATCGCAATTCAAGGGACAGCTCAGTTTCTCGCAGCGTATATTGCCCTTCGTTGGTATGAAGAGTCGATTCAAAAAGAGAGTAGTGATACCACCATCTTACTCTATGATACAAGCGTATCAAAGGATAATGAATCTTTATTTTTGAATTCTGTAAAAATGATGGCACAAGCTGTCTCTTTGAATAATGTAATTTTTATCAGCGAAACTGAGATGAGAGATCTCTCATTAAATTGGTATTCAAAATGCAAGAGAAAATTAAAATCAAAATTAGATAATATCGATTTTGACAGCGTATTGATTGCCCGGGACTATGGTAGTTTTGGAACTCAGTTAATCTTGAACGCTTATCCTAATGCTTTGAGCATTGAATATGGGGATTCATTTGGTCTTGTTGGAAACGAAAATGCATTAAAGACTTCATTTAGTGATTTTTTGAATCGGCCTTTAAATATACTTAAAGGGATTGTAAAAAAAGTCTTATATAATCATTACCCAAAGCGTATTAATTTTGATTTGACGATCTTAACTCTCCCTATGGATTGGAGCGGGAGATATTTAGCACATAAAAATCTAATTGTTCCTCCTAAAGCATTTGCGACAGATTTAATTATGAAGATGGTGAATCAATTACCTGATTTAATTAACTTCTGTAATGAAATACTAAATCATGTACCAAATAATAGTCATTTGTATTTAACAAGTAATTTGGCTAATTCAGGATTAACAAATTATGAGAATGAGTTGTCGCTGTACGAAGACGTGATTCGAGAAACTTCTGAGATTGGGAAATGTATTATTTTGAAGAATCATCCGAGGGCTTCTAATCTTATCCTAAAGGATTTGTATGAAAAATTAAAAGATCAGTATACAGTTATACTCATTGATAATAATGAGTATAGTCTTTATCCGATAGAACTATGGTTACTTTTTATTGAAAAATGTTGTATTTTGCCTGTTTTTTCTTCTAGTGTAGTGAGCTTAAAATACTTTTATAACAAAGATTCGATAATGCCTTTGAGTGAGAAAAAAATAGACAAATATTTATTTAGAGATTCAGTTCCGCACTTAGTTCGTGGGGAACTTTTTTGTAGAAATGCGACAAATGCTTTGGAAAGGTGGGACGGGAAGTCAGCATTATGGAAAACTCCTAACTAATTGTAGAACTATGTTGAATTATATAAAAGCCTTGATTTTAAATCGTAAAAGTAGATTTAAAAGACGTTTTTTATCAAATATCTCTTCCAAGGTTTTTTTTGGACCGAATGTACAAATATTGGGCATGGAGAATGTTTTAATAAAAGATAACTGCACAATTGGTGGAGATACTTTATTCACCATAAATAATAGGGATAATAAGGATATTCAGCTGGAGATTGGGCGTAATAGCTATATTGGAAGAGATAGTTTTTTTTCAGTCGGTAAGTCTATTGTCATAGGAGATTACTGTATATTTGGAAATAAATGCTCTTTCATTTGTAGTGATCATATTTTTGATAATCCTTTAGTTCCGTATGCCCTTTCAGGTAATAGTTATGAAAAAACGATTAGGATCGGTGTAAACTGTTGGCTTGGGCATGATGTTAGTGTAATTGGCAACATAAATATAGGTCACGGGTGTGTAATAGGGGCAAAGACCTTAATTACCAAAGATATTCCTCCTTTTAGTATGGTAGTAGGAAATCCAGCGAGGATAGTAAGGACTTTTAATTTTGATTCAGGATGCTGGGAAAAAGGAGAGCAGCAGCTAACATCCATTTATCATGATGAGAGGACATATTTGGGCAGTTTAATAAAGCATTCTAAAGATTTACCTCTTGGTTACCATTCAGCCTCGCATGAATATGGTGATCTTTAGAAGGGTATAAAAATAGACGCTAAAAAGTTTTAAAAGTAATACGATGGAAGATCCAGTCATATTTTTATGAGCTGACCATAAAATTGAAATAAATGAAAAATGTATTAATAACAGGCGCCTACGGATTTTTAGGACGTAATGTTGCCAAAGAATTTAAAGCAAATGGCGCTTATGTTGTTGGAATAGGTCATGGTAAATGGTATCAGGATGAGTACACCAAATGGGGGATTGACGAGTGGCACGAGACAACCATCACATTTGAAGCCTTATTGAATGTAAATCAGGAGTTCGATGTCATAGTTCATTGTGGAGGAAGTGGTTCTGTAGGTTTTTCTCATGAGAATCCTTATGAAGATTTCCAGAAAAGTGTTCAAAGTACTTTATCTTTATTGGAGTTTATCAGGCTTAGAAATCCTCAATGTAAGTTTATTTATCCTTCTAGTCCGGCAGTTCAGGGGAATTTAGGAAATATACCTATCAAGGAAAGTATGGAGTCTGTACCGGTATCCCCTTATGGATTTCATAAGAAAATTGCGGAGCAACTTTGTCTTTCTTACCATAACAATTTTAATATTCAAGTGGGCATAATACGTTATTTCTCCATATATGGGGCTGGATTAAAAAAGCAATTATTATGGGATGCCTGTAGAAAAATACAAGAATCCGATGTGGTTGTATTTTTCGGTACAGGAAAAGAAACTAGGGATTGGCTAAATATTAGTGATGCAGCGCGGCTCTTGCGAATGTTCTCAGAACATGTTAAGGGCTATGATGTGATCAATGGTGGATCTGGGCGAAGTATTGAGATTCAGAAAGTCATCAGTGATTTATGTAGTCATTTTAATAAACCGGTGTCAGTTAAGTTTAATGGAGCAACCAAAGAGGGGGATCCAATTTATTTTTGGGCGGATATTACAAAGGCATTGAGTCTTGGTTGGAAACCTGAAATAGATGTCGAAGACGGATTGGAAGGTTATGTTAAATATTATAAAGGATTAACATCATGATCAGAGTAGGATTTTTATTGGGCTTTCCAGTTGAATATAAGGGAGGGATCAACTATATTAAGAACTTGCTTTATGCAATACATAAATTTCATAGCAAAGAGATAGAGATTTATCTTTTCGTACCGAGTGATTTGGAGGAGGAATACATTACTTTGTTTAAGGATTATGCTAAAATAATACATACCAAAATCATACAGCGTAAAACGTTTCCCTGGTTAATTAGTAAGGTTAGTCAGAAGTTTTTTAATTTCGACCCGCTGACTTATCGTCTTTTAAAGAAATATAAAATAAACGTCATCTCTCATTCTAATTATGTTTTTCCTGGAGATTCTATAAAGACTATAAACTGGATACCTGATTTTCAGTATCTGCATTATCCAAAGTTGTGGACACATAAGCAATTGAAGCTTGAACATCGTTTGCATAAAGAATGGATTTTAAAGAGTGATAGAATTGTTGTCAGTAGTTTTGATGCGTTAAAGGATCTGGTTAGTGTTTATCCTAAAGATGAAAGCAAGGTTAGTGTGCTCCACTTCGTTTCCCAGCCCGATATACTTAAATATGATGAGCCTATAGATATTAGTCAATATGTAAAGGGCAAATATTTTTATCTTCCGAATCAATTTTGGGAGCATAAGAACCACTTGATTGTCTTCAAGGCAGTGAAGGAATTGAAGAAAAAAGGTTTGGATGTTAAAGTGCTGACCAGCGGTTTAATGAATGATTTTAGAAGTAAAAATCAGCATGTGGAAATGCTGAGGAAATATGTTGAAGATCATCAATTAACTGAGAACGTTTCTTTCTTAGGGCTGATTCCTTATAAGGATGTACTTCAGTTGATAAAAGAAGCTGTAGCGGTAATCAATCCTTCGTTTTTTGAAGGCTGGAGTTCTACTGTTGAAGAATCAAAAAGTATAGGTAAATCCATCATATTGTCAAATATAAATGTACATCAGGAGCAAGATCCTTCGAATGCTTTTTATTTTGACCCTACAGATAAAATTGAACTGGCTAGTATCATGGAGGACCTATGGTTAAATGCTGATCAGATGAATTTACAAAATAGAAAGGAGCAATTATTAATTAATCTTGATAACCGCACACGCGCTTTTGCTGATGATTATAAGGCAATAATAGATCAGCTCCTACCATCATAATGGCAGAAACAATGAGAACAAGTAAGGTGATTAATTCTTTGATGGTGATGTTTTTTATCTCCACATTGCTTGTTCCTGTTTTTATTTTAAATAAATTCTGTTTTTTATCCATAATTGGCATTATGCTGTTTAATCTAGATGCTAAAAACAGGATTTATACATCGGCACCAATAGTTGTATTTTGCATATTTTTATTTGGATTTTTATTGTCTTTTTTTGGGGTGGCAGACAGAGCATTAAGCAACCAGTTTATGGTTTCTGTCGCAGTTCTTTTCTTGATATATCCAATTCATCGGTATCAAATTGATATAGATAGGATTGTAAAACGATCAGGAATGTGGCTTTCCGTATTTACAGGGGTCTTCTTTTTAGCTGTAGTTACTTTTCCTGGTAATCCAATATCAAACGTTCTAACTTTTATTTTCGATAATTATAGTGCTGGTTCTTACGGTTTAAGAGATTTTTCTGAAGAAGCAACCTTAAGTTTTCATATAGGTACAGTACCTTTTCTATATCTTCCTTTTGCATTGTTTTTTCTAAGTTACTTAAAGGATAAAAAGCGTAAAAATATTCTTGGAATGCTGGTGATATTTCCCGCTATTGTCGCTAGCGCCTCGCGAGGTTTGTGGATGGTTTCCTTAATTAGTTTGATCGTAATTTATTTTCTTAATTTGAGGCTGTCGACCAAAATAATCTTTGTACTGATTAGTATTCCAATTGTTGTTTCTGTATTTGGCTACTTGATTGCCAATACCGTCCTGTTTAGTTCAGGTGAAGAGTCAAATAGTGTGAAAATAGGGCATATCACTTCATTCTTTGATCAACTGGACTGGACTAATTTTTTTATTGGTAATGGGCTAGCCTCTTTTTATTATTCATCTGGATCGGGTGTAATGAAGGCCCATACTGAAGTTACACCGCTAGATATGCTTCGATATTTTGGATTTATACTAACGCCAATTTTGTACACGGCAATATTCTTTCCAATAAAAAATCTTCGCGCTTATATTGGTGAAAATAGGTTTTATACACTAATTTTTGTGCTTTACTTAATCAACTCCTTTACCAATCCAATTATGTTTAATTCTTACGGCTTGTTAACTGTACTGTGGTATTGGTCGAAAATATTAAATAGTGAAAAACCCCTTCAACCAGGGAGTGATAGTAACATCGATGTATGGAAACCTGTCGTAATTTGAAGATGAAAGTTTTTGCTGTAATTGTAACTTACAATCCTGATTTTGATCATGTTGCCAATCTGTGCAAGGTGCTTATTCAAAGCAATTGTAATGTCGTTTTCGTAGATAACTCCGGAAATGGTGGTTTGGATAAGTTTTCGAAAGTAGCTGAAGTGTCTGTTCTGGACTTAGGAACTAATGAAGGTATTGCTCATGCGCAGAATGTTGGGATTGATTATGCGGTAAAGCAAGGTGCAGACACCATTGTGTTTTTTGATCAGGATTCGCAAATTGAGCTGAATTTCTTATCGGCGCTATTGGCACCGCTGGTTATTGGGACACCAAAGGTGGTAGCTTCGGTATTTTTTGATGCGAAGCAGGGTTATGAGTATCCTTCTTTTAGGTTTAGCCGGTTCGGGTTGCTAAAAAAAATATATAGTACAGGGAAACAGGCACCTTATCCTGTAGACGTGATTATATCATCTGGTTCGGCAGCTACTATAGCGGTTTTTGATATTGCTGGAGTGATGGATGAGGCTTTTTTTATAGATTTTGTAGATATTGAGTGGTCAATAAGGTGTCGTAGAAATAATATTCCAATTGAGATTGTTCCACAGGCAATTATGAGACATTCTATTGGAGAAACCTCTATTAATTTAGGCGTAATGAGAGGATTCATCCACAGTGCTCAAAGGAGCTATTATAAAGTGAGAAATCCTTTTTTGTTACTAAGGAAAGCAGATATACCCAAGGCTTTAGCAGTTAAAGAGATCGTAGCTGCTATGGTTCATCAGCTGTTATTTATTTTTGCGGTAAAGAAAAAACAGGACTATATAAAAAGCTATATGTATGGAATTTTAGATGGGATAAAAGGGATAACAGGTAAAAAATAAATTATAAAAACTACCATTTTGAGAATTAGTGTCTGTATTGCAACCTATAATGGGGAAAAATTTTTGCTGGAGCAGCTGGAGTCTATTTTATACCAATTGTCCGCGGATGATGAAGTTATTGTTGTGGATGATTGTTCTAAAGATAGAACAATCGAAGTATTAAAATCTATCAAGGATGACAGAATTAAAATTTTTATCAATGATACAAATAGAGGACATGTGTATTCCTTTGGGCGTTCCATCTCATTGGCAAACCATGATGTAATTTTCATGGCGGATCAAGATGACGTTTGGATAGCAGGAAGAGTCGAATTAATGAAAAAAGAACTCTTATCAGGTAAACGATTGTTGGTTTCTTCTAATTCTGGTTTCATGGATGTGAATGGGAATCCATTGGAATATTATTTAGATGGTGTCCATTCCGTGGATTCTGATAATTATTTAAAAAATATTTTGGCTATTTTTACTGGCAAAACAAACTATTATGGTTGTGCCATGGCTTTCTCTAAAAGACTTATTGAGGTTATTTTACCTATCCCAGAATATGTTGAATCACATGATCTTTGGATTGCAATGGCAGCGAATTTGTTAAAATCGAATGTACATCTTGATGAGGAGACATTTAATAGGAGAATTCATGGAAATAATGCCAGTATAGTGAATAGAAGTCTTTTCGCGAAATTAAGATCAAGATGGATTTTTGCCAAAAGTCTGTTTGAAATTTCAGTTAGAATAAGACGAAGTAAATTGTTTGTCGATTAAGAACCTTTTTTGGTAAAATATTTAATAATAGGAAGATAAAAATATGATTCAAAGAGCATACCAGATCTGTACAAAAACGATTATGGATACATCAGATCCAAAAATTGTCTTTGATAAAGATGGCATAAGTGATTATTACTACAATTTCCATGATGTCATCCTGCCGAACTGGAAGACTGACCACAATGGAGAGACTGAGTTGATGAGGATGGCTGAAAAGATAAAACAGCAAGGAGTAGGCAAACCTTTCGATTGTATTATTGGCATGAGTGGAGGCTTAGATAGTTCTTATTTGGCTTACATTGCTAAAGAGAAGATGGGGCTAAGACCTTTGATTTTCCACGTTGATGCTGGTTGGAATACACAACAAGCCGTTGGAAATATTGAAAAATTAGTGGATGGCTTGGGACTGGACTTATATACAGAAGTTATCAACTGGGAGGAAATGAAAGATTTACAGGTCGCATTTTTAAGGTCGCAAATACCCGATCAGGATTTGGTACAGGATTATGCCTTTTTTTCGGCACTTTACAAATTCGCGAAAAAAAATAAGATAAAATACGTCTTAACCGGATCAAATATATCTACTGAATGCTGCAGAGAACCTGAGGAATGGGGTGGCTATGCTGGTATTGATGAGACTTTAGTCAATGATATACACACGCGTTTTGGAAAAAGACCGTTAAAAACCTTCCCAATTGTAGATATTTTAAAGTATAAAATATATTATAAATATGTTTTAGGAATGCAGGTGTTTAAGCCATTGGATCTGGTTCCGTTTAACAAAAAGGAAGTTGAGCAATTGCTCCTGGATAAATTTGGATGGCAAAAATTCCAGCACAAACATCATGAATCCCGCTTTACTAGATTTTATGAAGACTATTGGTTACCTAGAAAATTTKGTTTCGAAAAAAGGCGCGCACACTTCTCTAGCTTGATTCTAACTGGTCAGATGACAAGAGAGGAAGCACTAACTAGAATCTCTAAACCAGAATTGGACGAGCAAATTTTAAAGCAGGAGTTTGAATACGTTGCAAACAAGCTGGACCTTACTGTAGCCGAGTTACAAGCCATTTTTGATGGTCAGAATAAAACTTACAGGGATTACAAAAACAAAAAAGGAATTATAACTCTGGGAACCAGAGTAATGAGGACATTGGGCTTAGAAAAAAGATTATTCAGGTGATTGCAATTATAGATTATGGTGTTGGGAATATTCGCGCATTTGCTAATATTTATAAAAAGTTAAATGTACCTTTCAAAATAGCTCAAAAGGCAGAAGATCTGGAGCATGTAGACAAACTGATTCTACCTGGTGTTGGCGCATTTGATCATGCTATGAGTCAGCTGGATGCATCTGGAATGAGACAAAGATTGGATGAGTTAGTGCTGGAAAAGAAGCTTCCTGTGGTTGGTATTTGTGTGGGCATGCAGATGCTGGCAAAATCAAGTGACGAAGGTCAGCTTCCCGGTCTTGGATGGATCAATTCCAGTGTTAAAAAGTTTGACGAAAGCAAAATAAAATTCAAAACACATTTACCTCATATGGGCTGGAATGACATTCATATCATTAAAGAAAATCCTCTAATGAGGGGATTGGAGCACAATGCTAAATTTTATTTTCTGCATTCTTATTATTTTGAATGTAATCAATCTGAGGATGCTATCTCGACAGCTGACTATGGCATAGAATTTACCTGTGCTGTTAATAAGAAAAATGTTTACGGTGTTCAGTTTCATCCTGAAAAAAGTCATGAATACGGAATCAAACTTTTAAAAAATTTCTCAGATTTGTAATGTTAAGACCTAGAATAATACCATGTCTATTGGTTCATGATAAGGGCCTCGTTAAAACAGTAAAATTTAAAGACCCAAAATATGTGGGCGACCCTATAAATGCGGTAAGGATTTTTAATGAGAAGCATGTTGATGAGCTTTCAGTTTTTGATATTGATGCATCTGTGCTTAATCGAGAGCCGGATTATAAGATGATTGAAAATCTAGCTGCAGAATGTAGAATGCCTTTATGTTATGGCGGCGGCGTTAAAACTGCTGAACAGGCTCAGCATATCTTCAGTTTGGGTGTGGAGAAAATTGCAATTAGTTCTGCAGCAGTAAATGATCCCATGTTAGTTAGTAGGATAGCCGAGCGTGTAGGAAATCAAAGTGTGGTAGTCGTTATTGACGTTAAAAAGAAATTGTTAGGAGGATACGAAGTATACATTAACAATGGAAAAAAAGGAACTGGTAAAAATCCATTTGAGCTAGCGAAGCAAGTACAAAAGTATGGAGCCGGTGAAGTCGTAATCAACTTTATTGACAATGATGGAATGATGAAAGGATATGATATGAACCTTGCTGAAAAGATGAGAGAGAGTATCACCCTGCCTTTAACCGTTCTGGGAGGTGCTGGTTCGCTTGATGATATTGGTCAGCTAATTAGTCAGTTTGGTATCATAGGTGCATCTGCAGGGAGTTTATTTGTTTTTAAAGGGGTATATAAAGCCGTGTTAATAAACTATCCTAGTCCTGAGGAAAAGGATGCACTTATAAAGAGTAATTTTAAATTTAATTAAGCTAGTATTAGAAAAAACAGATGTTAAAAAATAAAGCTTTATTGATTACAGGTGGCACTGGTTCATTTGGAAACGCAGTACTACAACGATTCTTGCATACTGATCATTTTAAAGAAATTCGTATTTTTAGTAGGGATGAGAAGAAACAAGATGATATGCGCAATCAGCTTAAAAATGATAAGTTGAAGTTTTATATTGGGGACGTAAGGGACTATGGGAGTATTGAACGAGCAATGCATGGTGTTGATTATGTCTTTCATGCTGCGGCCTTAAAACAGGTTCCTTCCTGTGAATTTTTCCCAATAGAAGCGACCAAAACAAATGTATTTGGTACTCAAAATGTAATTGATGCTGCAGTAGTTAATAAAGTGCAGAAAGTAATTTGTTTAAGTACTGATAAAGCTGCTTATCCTATTAACGCAATGGGAATTTCAAAGGCTTTAATGGAAAAAGTAGCTATTGCGGCCTCCCGAAATTCGGCTGAGACTACGGTTTGTTTAACAAGGTATGGTAATGTAATGGCTTCAAGAGGGTCAGTAATTCCCTTATTCTTAAAGCAGATTCAGGAAGGGCAGCCCATTACTATTACCGATCCAAATATGACACGATTTCTAATGTCATTGGAGGATGCGGTTGACCTGGTACTCTTTGCTTTTGAAAACGGTAATTCAGGGGATCTTTTTGTTAATAAAGCGCCGGCGGGAACTATAGGTGACTTGGCTGAGGCACTAAAACAGCTTTGCCATGCCGACAATGAAGTAAAGATTATAGGAACACGTCACGGTGAAAAGCTATATGAAACGCTATGTACTCGAGAAGAAATGGTCAAAGCTGAAGACTTGGGCGACTTTTATCGTATACCTGCAGATAATCGGGACTTAAATTATGCTCAATATTTCTCCGAGGGAGAAACAGACATTTCCAAAATAGAAGATTATCATTCCCACAATACTGAGCAGCTGGGGGTAGATGGTATGAAAAAATTATTATCTAATCTGCCTTTAATTAGGAAGGAAGTTTTTGAAGATATTAATGTCATTCAATACCCTGGATAAATAGATATGAAAGTACAAGTGTTAAATGGGGGAAAACATGTCGATAGCCGTGGTAGATTAGATCACGTTAATGATTTTGACATGTCTGAAGTAAAAAGAATGTATCTGATTACTCATATAGATCCTTCTGTTAAAAGAGGATGGAGGGCGCATAAATTAGAACAGCGTTGGTTCTATGTAGTTGAAGGTAGTTTTGAGGTCAGTTTAGTTAAAATAGATGATTGGGTAAACCCCAATCCTGATCTGCAATTGGAAGTTTATGTGTTATCTGCCGATAAACCCCAAGTACTTCATGTGCCTGTTGGTTATGCAACAGGATTCAAGGCTTTAGAACGTGATGCCAAGTTTATTGTATATGCTGATTTTGGCATTGAGAATGCGGTGAATGATAATTATCAATATCCCAGCGATTATTTTACGAATTGGAAGTGAACTTTATAAATGAATAAATTAAGAGTAGGAATAACAGGACAAGATGGGTTTGTAGGACAATACCTATATAATACTTTGGGTCTTYCTCCTGAGGAATTTGAACGAATAGATTTTAACAGGGATGACTTTGACAATCAAACGAAACTTAATGATTTTGTTGCTCAGTGTGATGTTATTGTTCATTTAGCTGCGATGAATAGACATCCGGATCCGGAAGTTATATATAATACTAATATTGATCTTGTTAAAAAAATTATTCTGGCACTAGAAACCTGTCAGAGTAAAGCTCATGTTTTGTTTTCATCTTCTTCACAAGAAGAAAATGAAAATTTATATGGTAAAAGTAAAAAAGAGGGTAGGGAGTTGTTAACGAAATGGGCAGATAAATCTGGGGGTAAATTTACCGGGATGGTTATTCCGAATGTCTTTGGGCCTTTCGGAAAACCTTATTATAATTCTTTTATCGCCACGTTTTCTCATCAGTTAAGTCACAATGAGCAACCTAAAATAGAAAAAGATACGGACGTCAAGCTTATTTATATTGGAGATTTAATAGATGTAATAATTTCTGAAATAGTGAAAGAGACTGGGGAGAATATACTTGTTGTTCCACATACAGATCAAAAGAAGGTTTCGGAGATATTGGCTCTTTTGGAAATTTTTAAATCCCAATATCTAGACGCAGGAATAATACCGGAGTTAAAGGACTTATTTGAACTAAACCTATTTAATACTTTCAGATGTTATATGGACATTCGAAATCACTATCCTGTAAAGTTTGTGAAACATGCAGATCCAAGGGGTATCTTTGTTGAAGTAATAAGGTTAAATGTTGGCGGACAAGTATCTTTTTCTACTACTGTTCCTGGGATTACCAGAGGCAATCACTTTCACACCCGTAAAATTGAACGTTTTGCTGTAATTAAAGGCAAAGCCTTGATACAGCTACGTAAAATTGGAACAGAGGATGTATTTGACTTCTATCTGGATGGGAATGAACCTGCTTATGTTGATATGCCAATATGGTATACCCATAATATAAAGAATATAGGAGATGAAGAACTATATACCAATTTTTGGATCAATGAATTTTTTAATCAGGATGACCCCGATACTTATTTCGAGACGGTTTAATAAAAAATAAACATCAAATTAAATGAGAGAAAAGCTTAAAGTGATGACAGTGGTTGGCACTAGGCCCGAAATTATCAGGCTTGCAAGAGTCATGGCCGCCCTTGATGCCTCTGAAGCAATTGAACATGTTATTGTGCACACTGGACAAAACTATGATTATGAATTAAATCACATCTTTTTTGATGATCTGGATATCCGTAAGCCGGATTTTTTTCTGAATGCAGCAGGAGCTACAGCTACAGAGACCGTTGGACAAATCTTAATTAAAATTGATCCTTTGCTCGAAAGTGAAAAACCAGATGCCTTTCTGGTCTTGGGAGATACAAACTCTTGTTTATGTGCTATTCCGGCAAAGAAACGTCACATACCTATATTTCATATGGAAGCAGGGAATCGCTGTTTTGATCAGCGTGTGCCTGAAGAAACCAACAGAAAAATCGTGGATCATGTATCAGATGTAAACCTTACCTATAGTGATATTGCCAGAGAATACCTTTTGCGTGAGGGATTGCCAGCCGATAGGATCATTAAAACAGGTTCTCCAATGTTTGAGGTACTAAATCACTACCTACCTAAAATTGAAAGTTCTGATGTTTTAAAGCGTCTAAATTTGGAGGAACAAAAATACTTTGTTGTATCTTCTCATCGGGAAGAAAATATTAGTAGTGAAAAGAACTTTGTAAACTTAATGCATAGTTTAAATCTTATCGCTGCTAAATATGGTTATCCTATTATTGTTAGTACCCATCCAAGAACAAGAAATATGATAGAAGCAAAGAGGATTGAAATGATGCCTGAAATCCAATTTCTTAAACCTATGGGTTTTAACGATTATAACGCGCTGCAAATGAATTCATATGCAGTTCTGTCCGATAGTGGTACAATTTCAGAAGAGTCATCGACACTTAATTTTCCTGCATTAAATCTTAGAGAAGCCCATGAACGCCCTGAAGCTATGGAAGAAGCTTCAGTGATGATGGTTGGTATGAATCCTGAACGCATTATGCAAGCATTGGTTCAATTACAGTACCAAAAGAGAGGAGAAGAAAGAAGTTTTAGAAAGGTAGCCGATTATTCTATGCCCAATGTTTCTGATAAAATGGTTAGAATAATTATAAGTTATGTTGATTACGTTAAAAGAGTTGTGTGGTCTGAATGAAAAAAAAGATTTTAATACATTCGCTAGTATTTAGTCCTGATGGGGTTTCCACAGCTTATTTATATAATGATATCGCTTTAAAATTCTTTGAAAGTGGATATGAAGTTGTGGTATTAACTACAACCCCTCATTATAATATTTTGGAAGAAGAATTATCCCAACAACCATTAAATCCAAAATTTTTTGGACTTTACTATGAAAGTAAATTTCATAATATCAGGGTAATTCACATTCCTCAAAAAAAATTTAAAAGTACGGTATTGCGGATGGTAGGTTTTTTGTACTGGCATTTTTTGGCACTAATTCTAGGATTAATGCAAAAGAATATTTCTTTGATATTATCTCCCTCTCCACCGCTTACAATAGGAATGATTAATATTCTTATTGCTAAATTAAAGGGGGCGAAAGTTATTTATAATGTTCAGGAAATTTACCCGGATCTTTTGATTAACCAGGGAAGCTTGAAGTCTAAACCTTTTTATAACTTACTTAGACTTTTGGAAAGATTTGTCTACAATAAATCGAGTGCAGTAACAACAATTGATTCTGTCTTTTATGAAACAATAAAACCCAGATTTAAAAATCCTTCCAAATTGCATGTTATCCCAAATTTTGTTGACACAGAATTGTTTAAGCCTATCCTACATGATAAGAGTTGCTTAGATGTTAATTTGTTTCCTGAAAAAAGAGGGATTTTAAAAGTGATGTATGCTGGTAATATTGGCTTGGCTCAAGATTGGGGACCACTATTAGAGATAGCCAAGAGATTGGTAGGTTTTAATGTGGAGTTTTGGGTCATTGGGGAGGGTGTTATGAAAGCTTATTTGGAAAATGAAATTAAAACTGAAAAGCTAACCAATATTCATTTAGTACCTTATCAACCGCGTTCGCAAATGCCAGGTTTAATTTCGTATGCAGACATTCATTTTATATTTATGTCCAGGGAGATGGAAGGTCAAGGTTTTCCATCCAAAGTCTACACTATATTGGCTTGTAGTAAACCATTACTGGTAATATCAGGAAAGCACACACCTATTCATAATTTTCTTGATGCGGCAAATTGTGCTTTTTTGGTAGATAGTGAGACTTTTCAAGAAAAATGTGAGGAGGTTGTGGAAATTTTGAAGTAAATTAATTCAGTCTATATCGGTTAGAAAGAATCGGGCCATATTTCTGTTTGAAATTAAATAATATCACTAGTAGGTGATATCAGATAATTTTCTTTAATTTTGACACTATTACAGTTCTTTGCTCTCACATAAAACGCTTACCTATGCTTTTCACCCTAATCTACCTTACAAGTCTTCTGGTTGTAGCTTTTGCTATTCCACCTATAATAACTGTTTCACTGAGAAAACGGCTGTTTGATGATCCAAATGAGTCCAGAAAGATACATAAACGTATTATTCCAAACTTTGGTGGCGTAGCCATTTTTACGGGGTTTCTTTTTTCCTGCTCCATATTTATTCCGTCACAGATATTGCCAGAGGCTAATGTTTTAATGGGTGCAGGTTTGGTACTTTTTATGATCGGATTAAAGGATGATATCATTGGTTTGGGCCCGGGTATCAAATTTGTTGCACAGTTCGCAAGTGCTTTTATTGTGGCTATGGTTGCAAACATAAGAATAACAGACATGCATGGGGTGTTTGGAGTTTATGATCTGCCTTACTATGCAAGTATAACTTTAACTGTCTTTTTTATCGTCGGCATTGTTAATGCTTTTAATCTAATTGATGGGATCGATGGGCTTGCAGGATCAATTGGATTAATTCTTTGCGTAGCATTTGGGGTGCTTTTTTATAAATCAGGGGATTTGGGATGGGCTTATCTGGCAACTGCATTGGCTGGAGCACTTCTTGGGTTTTTATTTTTTAACGTAACTCCCGCAAGGATCTTTATGGGAGATTCAGGCTCACTACTGTTAGGGTTCATTGCTGCTGTGCTGAGTATTAAGTTTATGACCATAAGTCTTACTGAAAACGTAATGGCCGGGCCATTTGTAGTCACCTCAGGCATGGGGATGGTCTCTGCGATTTTAATTATACCCGTTTTTGATACCTTACGTGTTTTTACATTAAGAATCATGCGTGGCACCTCTCCATTTACTGCAGATAGCAATCATATCCATCATCGCTTGCTCTCACTGGGTTTAAGCCATGTGCAGGCAACATTAGTACTCGCCTCTGTAAATGTTGTTTTTATTATTACTGCACTGGCTTTACAAAATATAGGTGATGCACAGCTGATCTCATTGATCATGCTGTTGATGCTAAGCTTAAATGGTGTCTTAAGTCTGTCTATAAATATCATTAGAAAGAGGGCTCGTTTGTTAACTACTTCAACTCAAGTAGATAAAATGGCTGAAGCAGATAAAAGCTTTGCTGAACGGGTTCTTGAGAAAATCTCAGAAAATTAACCTCCTTCCCTTATTAAAACGGTAAGTTTGCGGTGCAAAACTGGGATCGTTGTGTTTTCCAAAATACGGCATTAAAGTTGTGTGCATAGAATCCGATGAATACCTGTATGAAGAAAAAGCTATTTAATGAATAAATGTCTATTATTTTTTTTGTGTCTGATCTTGTTTGGATCCTGCGCAAAGGACTATCGCAACCAAGCTGAAGTCTATAGTAATGATTTTGAACAAAGTAATCTGACCGGTATTTCCGGTGGAGAGATCGAAACGTTCAACAACTCTAAAGTACTGGGTAGATACAACAATAGCGGGTTTGAGCTATCGTTGAGCAAGCTACCGGAACATGATTTGGTCGAAATCTCTTTTGATCTCTATATCCATGATGCCTGGGATGGGAATAAGGAAGGTGAAGATGGCATAGTTGACGGCCCGGATTTTTGGGAGATGATGCTGGATGGAAAGAGTTACATCAGAACAACGTTCTCTAATGTGCCCTGCGGAACCGGTACTTTTTGTGAGCCTCAGTCTTATCCGCACAATTATCCAAATAACAACAACAATCCTAAAACCGGTGCTGCTAATAGAAATCTTCCGGGAGTTTGTAATATGGCAGGTGTAGTAGGAGGAACCTCTTTGTATAAAATTGTTAAACAAATCAAACATTCCGATCAAAAGCTAATCCTGAAATGTGTTGATCAGTTAAAGCAAAGCAATGCTCCTGATCCTAAATGCGACGAAAGTTGGTCGGTCGATAATATTAAAATTAAAGCAATCAGGTTATGAGATACTTAAAATTAACCACCCTGATTTTATTAGCGGGAAGCTTTAATTTCAAATCAACGGCTCAATCTTTACCCGTTGGAACGCCTGGTGCAGAAGATTATTACAGACGTAGCCAGCTCCTTGGGCAATTGGATTCCAGCGTTTCCTTTATGGTAAGGCCGGTGATGCCTAAATCAGCTTTTGGTAAAAAGGATGTGTTTTACCTGGAAGATGAAACACGGTATAACCTGCTCGATGCTGATCATAGCTGGGGTTTGGATTCTGGCAAGTTTAAAGCCATGCTTCTGCCCTTAGGCATTCAAAATCAAATAAACACACACCATCCATATGGATGGAACGACGGGGCGATGATTCCTGCAAAGGGCTTACAAACTGTTTTAAGTGCAGGGATTTATGCCGAGTACGGACCGTTTACCATTCAATTCAGACCTGAAGTGGTCTTGGCCGCAAATACTGGGTTTGATACCTTTGATAAGGATCATTATGACGTAATTGCCGCAAGGTATTACGACTTTTATAACAATATAGACCTTCCGGCCAGGTTCGGAAAAAGTGCCTACAATAAAGCTTATTGGGGCCAAAGTAGCATCAGGTTAAATTACAAAGCCCTATCATTCGGCCTTTCAACAGAGAATCTTTGGTGGGGACCCGGCATGCGTAGTTCTCTTCTGATGAGCAATACCGCCCCGGGCTTTAAACACTTAACCTTAAATACCAGGAAACCGATTTCCACACCAATTGGATCTTTTGAAGGCCAGTTAATTGCCGGAAGACTGGAGTCATCAGGTTTTGGAGCGCTTGAACCTGAACGTGAATATTTTTTTAATCCATTGTATGTTCCAAAAAGAAACGATTGGCGTTATTTATCGGGGCTTGTTGTTACCTACCGACCTAAGTGGATTCCGGGATTATTTCTGGGCATAACTAGAACTGCCCAAACCTATAGCGATGACCTGAACAGCTTTGGCGATTATCTTCCTTTCTTCTCCAGGGTAAAACGGGTAGTAGGAGATGAATCCCTTAACCAACGGGATGAGCACAGTTCCATATTTATGCGGTGGCTATGGCCTGAGGAACATGCCGAAATTTACTTCGAGTATGGACACAGCAATTCCACACAGGATTTGCGTGGCGCACTGCTTGAACCACAGCAATCCAGAGCCTATCTTTTTGGGCTTAGAAAAATTCTTCCCTTCAACAAATCAAGAGATGAGAACATCATGATCAATGTGGAAGTTACGCAAATGCAGGAAACCTCAGCAGATAAGATCAGAACGGTCAATAGCTGGTACCTGAGTAAAAGCATCCGACATGGTTATACCAATCGGGGAGAAGTGCTTGGCGCAGGCATTGGGCCGGGCGGAAACCTACAGTCATTAGACGTGAGTTGGTTTAAGGGACTAAAGAGAATAGGATTGCAATTAGAACGCTACGTTCACAATAACGATTTTTACTTTTATGCCTATGAGGATAGTGTTGACCCCAGAAGGCATTGGACTGACCTGAGCCTCGCGGCAAATGGGGAATGGAATTATAAGAATTTCATTTTCAATGCGAAATTGCAAGGGATAAAGTCCTTAAATTATCAATGGTATTTGTTTCAGGGGCCTAATGATCCGATTTGGGTAAATGGAAGAGGTGCTTTTAATTTACAGGTTCAGGCAGGTGTTACCTATCGTTTTTAATCAGGCATTACAATGAAGAAGATATATTACTCAATCCTTACTGTTGTTATTTGCAGTGGTTTAAACTTAACCCAGACACAGGCGCAGTCACTTCCTGTTGGAACACCGGTCTTGGAAGACTATTATCGCAGAAAACAGCTACTAGGAGAGCTCGACTCGACAGTATCCTTTACAAGCAGGCCATTATTTCCTACCGAAGCATTTAAAGTGCACAATGTATTTGATCCGGATAGCTCATTGCGGGAAGATGGCTGGTTGAAGTTTGACGGCCCGCTTTCTTTTGCAAATGGAAAGGGAAAGTTCCAGATTTTACCCTTTAGCTGGCAGCAGCAATTCAACTCCCATCATCCTTATGGTTGGAACGACGGTGCGATGATCCCGGCTCGTGGGTATCAATCTTTGATCACAGGAGGCTTCTTCGCAAAAATTGGCCCTTTAAGCATTCAGCTACAACCTGAATTTGTATATGCTGCTAATAAAAGCTTTGATGGTTTTGCTCTCGATCGTTCAGATGTTGAACTTCGAAGGTATTATGCAAGATATACCGCTACTGATCTTCCTGAACGTTTTGGTGCTGGTGCTTATAATAAGGTCTTATGGGGGCAAAGCAGTATCCGCTTAACAATTGGTCCTGCGTCAATTGGCGTCTCCAATGAAAATTTATGGTGGGGGCCTGGTATGCGCAACTCTTTATTGATGAGTAATAGTGCTGCTGGGTTTAAGCATATCACTTTGAATACCGTACGTCCAATTCATACTTATATAGGATCTTTTGAAGCGCAGATTATAGCGGGTCGATTGAATGCTTCAGGTTTGCCGCCATTAGAGGTGCAGAATGCTGCCAACGGTGAGAATTTATTAAGAGAAAGGAAGGATGATTGGCGATATCTTTCTGCCTTGAATGTCAGTTTTCAACCTAAATGGGTACCTGGATTGTTTCTTGGTTTTACCAGAGCTTTTCATGCTTACCATTCTGATCTAAGTGGCTTTAAAGACTATTTCCCTTTCTTTACCCCTTTTCAAAAGGTTAAAACTGATGATGGGGATCCTTTTGATCGTGACCAATTGACTTCTTTATATGCACGCTGGATATTTACTAAGGCAAAGGCAGAGGTTTATTTCGAATATGGAATTAACGACAATTCCTATAATTTTAGGGATTTTATCGGCTCTCCGGATCATTCCAGGGCATATCTATTTGGGGTAAGGAAATTAGTGCCGTTGAAGGCACGTAAGGACGAATTTATTTCCTTTAATGCGGAAATTACCCAAATGTCTCAATCACCCGATCGCTTGGTAAGAGAAGCAGGAAGCTGGTATACCCATAGTGGTGTATTGGATGGCTATACTAACGAAGGACAGGTATTGGGTGCTGGTGTTGGCCCTGGAGGCAATCTTCAGTCACTAGATGTGAGCTGGGTTAAAGGTTTAAAGAAATTAGGTCTTTCATTTGAACGTTATGAGCATAATATGGACTTTTATTACGGTTCTATTAACGACTTGGATGGCCAAAGTAGAAGATGGGTAGATTTCGCACTAGCCGCTCAAGGCGAATGGAATTACGGAAATCTCCTATTCAATGCAAAATTGCAAGGAATCAGATCCATGAATTACCAATGGAGGTTAAAAGATTACGATCCAACTTCCGACAGGTATTACATCCCGCACAACGGCGTATTTAACTTTCATGGGGAACTGGGTGTTTCTTATCGCTTCTAAATAGAAGAATATAGAAACCACAGGCAATTCCTCCTATAAGCATACCGGTTAATATACCCATTGAGTATTTTAACCGGTTTTTCTTTAATGGTAGTTCAGGTTCATCTACAATCTGTACCGTTGGGGTTTCCTGAGCCAACATGGTTTTACTTACCTCCAGGTTCTTAACCGTTTCAGTAAAAATAGTACTTAAAACAATCTTATCACGTTCCTTTACTTCCGCAGTAGCATTAGCTGACGCATAAGCCGGATTCAGGTCTAACAAAGCCTGACTAGCAGAGGAAGCCGCATACGTCTTACGATTTAAGATCAGTCCAATGCTGTCTGCCCGGTGCTGTAAACGATTTACATTACTTCTTAACCTGCTGGTTTTGGTACGGATATAGAAATCCGTCGCTTGTTTAATGATGCGGGTACAGAATAGTTGTGCCAGCCTCTCATCTTTCATGGTGGTATTTACCTCAAAAAAGCCAAGCTTTTTATCGGTTTTTGCAATGCCAAACTCACCACCAAGGATCTGTTCGGTCATTACATGTAAAAGACTGTCCTGAATTCGGGTATATTGCTTACCATTAACCGGAAAAGTGATGATCTTTCCATCCTTACTGTATTTAAGCCATTTTTTGTTTAGCTTATTTACTTCGGCATAACGATCGGCCAGGGATCTGGTTTGTGTGGTATCATAACTGGAAAGCAAGGTGGCCTTAATTAATTTCTGGCTCTTTACCAGCTCTTGTACATTATCACCGGCCAGCACGCCACTACCACCACCAATTCCGTCCATACTAAAGCCAAACTGCCCTGCTAAGGCCGCAAGTCCACCAGCTCCTGATGATTTGGCGTCATCAATCACAAAAGTTAACCTTGCCGTATAAGAAGGTGTCCATACCCAGGCGCTTAAAGCACCAAGCAGTGCTCCCGTAATAATTGCAGCGGCCAACAGTTTTTTAAAACTGAAAACGTATTTAAGGTCATTTATGCGGTTTCCGATTACTTTGCTTAAAGAGAACTCGGGCTCGTATGGATATGGATTTTCCTGGGCCATGTTATTTGTTTAAAATAGCGATTAAACTGATCAATGCAGTCAGCGCCGATGTAATCCCGGTGATTTCAGCAAAGCCAAGCTTAAACCTGTTGTTTGGATCTTTTTCCGGTACTATAATCTTACTTCCCGGCTTCACAGATGGGTAATTACGGAAAAACAAGAAACGCCTTACAGGTTTGTTTAATCCGTCAGGATACTTTACATAAGCACCTTTCAATCGTGCATTTTCTTTTGTTCCGGCAGCCGCATTGATATAATACTTAAAGCTCCGGCCATTATAATCTACAAACTGAGGGTTATTTACTGCCCCTGCAACTTCTACAAAAGAGATCTGGCGAGGTATATAGATACTGTCGCCCGGTAAAAGGATCATGCTGGTCTTTACTTTTGGATCCTGGCTTTTATTGGTCAGATCCAGGTTCACGCGTACGCCTTTTCTAAATACCTGGGCATTCTCTAGAGCGCCATAAGGACTCAACCCACCGGCTCTTTGTAAAAGATCCAATGCCGTTTCATCCCTTCTTTGCACGGCGTAATCACCAGGGAACAATACCTCACCCTTCACACTGATGTTGCCAAGCGCGCGGTAGTTTACCAGTCTTGGAACATAAATATAATCCATCGGCTCCAGCTCCAGTTCCTGCGCTTCACCTGAGGTTTGATTCATATTTATGGTAAAGGTCTTCACCAATTGGTTGGCAACGCTATCTGAACTGTTTTTAATGATTCTCGAGATCTCTACATGATGCTCAGCAGCTTCATCCTGAAAACCGCCCGCCATCGCAATTACATCTGCCAGTTTCATGCCTTTTCTATACGTAAATGCGGCAGGAAGCTTAACAAACCCCGCAACGGTTACATTCTGGGCAGAAGTGAAAACAGCCCTGTCCTGAACCATAATAGAATCTTCTCTCATCAATGGAATATCATTTTTTCCATTCACCACATCTGCCGGATTAAAAGAGATCAGCTCTTTCTCCAGGGTGGTCAATGTTCTTTTGATGTGTCCACGCTCCATATAAGCTTCGGGTTTTAATCCCTGAGCTGTTTTTAGCAACTCAGCAAGGCTTAAGCCTGCTGTAAGCTCATAAGTGCCCGGTCTGTATACCGCGCCTTCTAGAACAACTCTATTGGTGTATCTTTCGGTAATCGCACCAATTTGTACCAGGTCACCATTGTTAGGTGTAAAATTCTTGTACAAAGAAGAAGGCACATCTTTTACCTCTCTTTGTAGCTCATTTACCTGAYCTACTTTAGCGATGCCACGATAAGCCACATCTGTAAATCCGCCTGCATATTTAATTAGGTCTTCCAGTTGTTCGTTTTCTTTAAGCTCATAAATGGCGGGTCTTTTAACTTCACCTTTAATCCCAACTCTCTTTTTGTAAACCGGGATACGGATCACATCCTGATCTTCCAACCTGGTGTTTCCGTCCATTAAGCCGTTTTGCAAAAAGTTGTAAAAATCGACTGTTTTATAGACTTTATTATTTCTTAGTAATTCAATATTTCTTAAGGAACCATTGTTATTTGGACCGCCTGAATTGTATAGCGCATTAAACAAGGTCGATAAAGATGATAAAGTGTAGGAACCCGGAGTTTTTACTTCTCCAACCAGCGTAACCTTAATGCTGCGGGTACTGCCCAGGTTTACGGCCAGCTGCGTTTGTCCATTTCGCAATGCAGGATATACCTTGGTCATTTTATTACGGATCAGACTTGTTGCCTGCTCTATCGTAAAACCATTCAGGTAAACAATACCTGCATATGGGATTTGTACATTTCCCTCAGGAGTGATCCTGGTACGTACACTGCTTTCGTTTAATCCAGTAACCAGCACAATCAGCTCATCACCTGGCCCCAATACATAGCTCTTAGGCGTAGCCATACTGAAATTCGGTTCAAATTTTATGGCGGTCTGGTTAAAGAACTCCATTCCATAAACATTTAGCGGCGCTTCAGGCACGGGAGCCGGTTTTGGAGCTACATAAGGTTTTATCACCGTTTGGGCCGTATCTCTTGTATAATCTACATTTGGTTTTTGGGGAGATGAGTTTAATTTCACCTGTTTTTTGTTCAAACCAAGTAAGGTCACCCTATTTTTAAATTCTTCTACTTCTGTGGCAGGCATTCCTTTTTGGATCATCAGCTTATAGGCTTCGCTTTCCGGAACCCCTGATTCCTGTAACTTTTTCCAGGCTTGTCCAATTTGCTCATCCGACAACTGGCTTACTTTTACATTCTGAATATCACTCATGGATATAGACTGCGCGTTACTTCGGAAAGAAGTAGCGAGGAAGAAAATGAAAAGAATATAAAAGGGTAATTTATTGTTCATGTAGATATTATGATAAATGACAAATATAAGTATTCAGGGTTAAAAGCCATAAGATACGCCGAACTTAAACTCGTTTGGAACAGCGGATGTTTGCAGAGCAGGTCTTATTACTCCATCCTGGTGCAT